>JAHIMW010000168.1 GCA_018896355.1 Pseudomonadota bacterium | reverse complement strand
TCATCCTGCGGCCCGAGATTCGCTTCGTCAGCGACGCCTATCTGAGCGGGGATCAAGACAATAACGGGGAAAAACTTTCCGCTTATCAGATTTATAACCTTTTTCTGTTCTATCGTCCGGTATTGGACCGTTACAAGATTTCGGCTTTTATCGGTGTGGAAAACCTGAATGACGAGAAGTATGCCATGATCGGTGTGGAGGGGACCGCATTTTCACCGCAGACCTATTATCCGATGCCGGAAAGAACGTTCAAGTGCGGAATCTCGTTTGAATTCTAACAGGTATAGGAAGGGACGTCGCCGGTCTGTTCCCATCGCGAGGATTTCGGGAAAATGATTCGTCTGCCGGTTGCGGAAAGGAGATTCGCTCTTGCCCTGATTGTTTCAGCGGCAATCCATGCCGCCTTGTTGCCCATGCTCCTGTCTTTCGCGTCCGGGTCTGCCCCAAGGCACGTTCAGCCCATCAGGGAGAGCAGCATCAATGCCTTTCTCGTTCCGGGACATCTCGCCGCATCCGGGAAGATCGTGGCCATGCCCGGGCGCAAACGGCGGGCAGCGGACAGGGCCGCCCCGGTGGCGGCGGCTCTTCCGCGAGAGGTTCCAGAGAATGTTGCGCCGGCGGAAAAAGAAGGCAAGAAGCTGCTCGCGGACATCCGGCCGCCCGCTAAATGGCTCGGAATGGGACATGACTCGGGCGCATTGCCTGCGCCGGCTTCCCCGGCGCCGCCGGCCCTCGTTCCAGGAGGAGGCGATCTGTCGGGAAGCAATGGCGCAGGCAGCACCGCAGCCCGACGAGGAGGTGGAGAAATCTCGGGGGGAGATGGCGCAGGCGCCCACGCCTCTTGGCGAAAAGGAACGGGGGAATCCCCGCTGGAGGGGAGCGGTGTGGGGCCCCCGAAGGACGCCGACGCGGTTCCCCGGTACGGGGACAATGTCCGCCCCGCCTATCCTCCGCTGGCGCGGCTGCGGGGCTATCAGGGAGTGGTGGTCCTGTTTGTCGAAGTTCTTGTCGATGGTCGCGTCGGTCAGGTGGGAATCAGACGTTCCGCTGGTCATGAAATTCTGGACCGGGCGGCCCTGGAGGCCGTCAGGACGTGGAGATTCGAACCGGGACGAAAGGAGAGGCGGGCCGTGACGATGTCGGTGGAGGTTCCGGTCCGGTTTGTTTTGAACGGGAATTCAGCCTGGTGAAGACGGATGACCGCCGGTGAAGGAGGGGACGTGTTTCTCAATGCCCGTATGAAATTCAGGAACCGGTTCGTTCCACGCCTCCGGCTGAAAATGGTCGTTTATCTACTGGGGGGGCTTGCCGTCCTGTGGCTGCCGGCGGCTGCCGCGGCCGCTTCCCCGGGAAGGATCGTTTCCCTGGCGCCCAATCTGACCGAAATTCTTTACGATCTCGGAGTCGAAAACCGGATCGCAGCCGTGACCGATCAGTGCGACTATCCGCCCGGCGCCGGGCTGGAGGAGATGGCGGCCGGTCTTGACGCACGGTGAAGGGGATGCGGGGAATTGCCTACCGGCGGACCCTTTCGCCTCAGATGAGAAGAACGGCCAGCGCGGCCAGCAGGATCATTCCCTTCAGGGTTCCGGCGAGGCCGAAGATGGGGATGAGGGCGAGGCTCCCAAGGATAGCGCCGAGGCAGCCGCCAATGAGGTCCGCAGCATAGAGGGGGCCGATGACCTTTTTCTGTTCCCGGACGCCGCAGAGGCCGGCATAGGCAAAGAGGCCGCCGACCTGAAATCCGGTCGCGGCAAGGAGCCCCGCGGTCAGCAGCAGACCTCCGGCGGCCCCGCCGGTCACGATCCCGATCGCGACGAAATTGACGAGACCGAAGCCGGCGAGGAGGGCAATACCCCACCCCCGCACCCACTTTTTTCGGGCGCCTGTTCCCAGGATCAGATCCCGGAGGACCGGCGCCCCCAAGGCCATGCCGGCCATGAATGCTGCAAGCAGGAGGCCGATGTCCTGGTAGAGGACGCCTTCCTTTGCCTGGTAGGCGAGGATGAGGACCGCCTCGCTCACGATGCCGAGAAATCCGGCGACGGCCGCCAGGAGTCCTCGCCTCCAGGCGGGCTGCAGGCGGCTTCCGAAGAACAAGAGCGGCAAACCGATCCCCAAAATCCACCCGATTGTTGCCAACCCGTTTTCGGCGGCTCCGAAACCGGGCAGCTCCGCAAGCGCCAGCTTCGGGAAGAACCGCGCGAGCCACGACATCACCGCGAAAGAATAGCAGACCGGTCGGATGTCGGTGTTTGCGGGAACAGCGGCCTCTTTCAGTCTCTTTTCCACGTCGGCGAAACGATCGTTCGTGAAGAGATAGCGGATGTAGGGCGGCGAGACGAGGCGGGTCTGGAGTCCCCGTTCCCGGAGGCGGTCGGTCAGGATTTCCGGCGACCGGGGGAGGGGGGCGGTGGAGGCGGTGATCACTGTCATGGCACCCGGCAGGACCAGGATCTCCGGAAAGACGGACGAGAGGGCGTGATAAACACTCGCCGTCCGGCGGGTCGCCTGCGGTGTCCAGAGGTTTTCCGCGGCCGGGAGACGCAGCGCAACGATTCCGCCGCGGTGCAGGCGTGCGGCGCACTGGGCGAAAAACTCCCGCGTGTAGAAACGGTTCGTCTCTCCCGAAGAGGGCTCCGGCGTGCCGACGAGAATCAGGTCCCAGGCAAAACCGCTCTTCTTAAGAAACTGTCGCGGATCGGCCCGCGTGAGTCGGACCACGGGGTCGATCAGCGACGCCCGGATCTCCGCGGGGAGGTGGCGCCGGAGAAGGGCCATCGGATCAAGGTTGAGAAGGACGGCGTCGATTCGGACCGGCCGGTGGCGGAGGAGTTCGCGAACGGTCCCGTCCCATCCTCCGCCGAGGACGAGGATCCGCCGCGGCTCCGGGTGCTGGAGGGCCGTCAGGTGGGCGAAGAGCTCCGCCTCGGTTCCCCCCGTTTCGAATATGAGAGCGTCGTTCTCGAACAGGGCGACTTGTCCGGAGAGGGAGGTGACGGTAACCCGCCCGTAGGGGGAATCCCGTGTCGCGAGGAGCCCCGGGTGGTTCCAGCCCGTCATCCGCCGGTCCAGAAGAGGCGACTGATAGAGGATGGCGATCAGGACCGCGGCCAGAGCGACGGCGACAACGCGGCCGGGCCGGCTCCCTTTTCCCGGGAAGAGGAAAAGGGCAGCGGCGACGGCAATCAGGCCGCAGACGACGGCGAGAGGGAGGTTCTGGACGCCGTACCGGAAACAGATCGTCGCCAGCAGCCCCCCGGCGAGCCCACCCGCACTTTCGATCCCGTAGGCGCCTGCCAGCGTCCGGCCACGTTCAGCATGGAGACCGGCGGCCTCCCCCGGAACAGCAGGCCCGAAAGCAGGCCGGCGGGCAGCAGGGCGATCACCAGCGCCGCCATCTGCAGCGGAAAGGGGAGGTAGGCGCCGGGGATGCCGCCGAGGAGGAGGCGGCTTGCCCGGAGGAAGACGATGCCGAGCGGCAGGAAGAGGGCGAAGCACAGAAACAAAACCGCCGTCCGGCCGGCGGAGGGGCGGCTGCCGCCGATCAACGCCCCCACAGCGGTCAGGAGCATCCAGACCCCCAGCGCGATGAGGTAGATCAGTTCGATTCCATAAAAGGCGACGTTCAGCTCCCGCAGCAGAACGATCTGCCCGAAGAGCGAGACGAGACCCGTCAGGAACAGCGCGGCGACGTCGGCGATCATCGTTGTTCCTCTTCGCAAAAAACGATCGCCTGGAAGGTGGAGAAACACGCCCCCGCCTTCCGGGAGCTGAAGACGACACCCGGCAGTCCGATTCGCATGAATGTCACGGTAGGTCTCCTTTCAGTTCCGGACGCCGGGATAGTATAGGGAAGGCTGCCCGGGGGTGTCAATGGAAAAGGATGGGTAACCGATTTCCAAATTCCGTGGAATTATATATAACCGATTGGCGGGAATTTTGGTATTGTTCATGGGAAGGCCGGAGAAATCAGTTCTTTCCAAGGTCTATCTCGGCAATATTACAGATTCCAAGGTGATCCGATGGATGGATATCCTGCATGGGAAACAGGATTGCCCGTACATTACCCATTGAAACAAAAAGGTCTTTGTGGTAATAAAACATGCAAATCTTGTGATGGGGGCATAGCCGTAAGGAAGCAGTAATTTAAGGACCGATTACCGTTTTGCGGAAGGGGCAAATATCATGCATGGATTAGTTTCTGAAATTGGTATTTCGATTCTCGCCGCAACAGCACTCGGATTCGTCTTCAAGTTATTTAGACAGCCGATCATTCTGGGATATCTGGTTGCCGGGGCGCTGATCGGTCCGCAGATCGGTTTTAGCCTTGTTGAAGAACCCGCCAACATTGAGGTCATATCCGAAATCGGCCTTATATTGCTTCTGTTTGTTATCGGTCTTGAACTGAATCTTACAAAACTGTTATCTTCCGGCAGGCAATTGATCTATGCCGGAGCAGGTCAATTCATCCTTTGTGTGCTGGTCGGATTGGGATTCTTTACTCTGATCGGGTACGGATTTGGCCGCGGCAACATAGATGCATTATATCTTGCCCTTTTCTGTTCACTGAGCAGCACGGCGATAGTTGTGAAGCTGCTCTATGACAAGTTCGAACTCGATACTTTACCCGGTCGATTATCAATCGGCATCCTGATTTTTCAGGATATCTGGGCAATCCTGATTCTCGCCCTGCAGCCAAATTTCACCAATCCGCAAATTCACATGATTTTACTTGCATTAGGCAGGAGTTTTTTACTTCTTGCCATCGGTTTCATTTTAAGCAAGTATTTTTTGAAATGGGTTTATGAAAAAATTGCCGAAACACCGGAAATGGTTGTGGCAACGTCCATTGCCTGGTGTATTCTCATGGCGGGCATCGGGTCATGGATAGGCCTGTCCATGGAAATGGGCGCTTTGATTGCGGGGATTGCCATATCTTCATTTCCCTTCGGCATACATATAGTGGCAAAGGTGCTTCCTTTAAGAGATTTTTTTCTCACTCTTTTCTTCCTTTCCATAGGGATGAAAATTCCATTTCCCGATTTGCCTATACTGATCCACGCGTTTATTATTGTCTTGTTTGTTATTTTATCACGGTTTCTAAGTATTTACCCCATACTTTCATTGTCGGGAAGCGGCAGACGAACAAGCTTTATCACCAGTCTTAACCTGTCCCAGATCAGCGAGTTTTCTCTTGTTATTGCATCCCTGGGGGTCGTTTACGGCCATATTGAAAAAGGGATCATGTCACTTGTTATCTATTCCATGGCGATTACTTCCGTTCTTTCTTCTTACTTTATCCAAAGCAATCATTCATTATATGTTTTTTTTGACAGAGCCATGAATCGTATGGGATTCAGATCGCAGACAAAAGAACATGCGGAGGACCAGGCTGAGCATTACCCTATCGTACTTCTTGGTTTCCATCGCGGAGCAAGGGCTTTTATAGATCACGTTGAAAGAACGGCGCCCGATCTTCTGAATAAGATTGTAGCTATTGATTTCAAAATGGAGACGCTTAAGGAACTTGGCGATAAAGGAATCAAGGGAATATTCGGAGATATAAGCAGTACGGACACACTTCAGCATGCCCATGTTGAAAAGGCGGAAATAATTATTTCCACCATCCCCGACATGATGCTTAAGGGAACAAGCAACGCTTCTATTGTAAAAACATGCCACATGCTTGCTCCCAATGCAGTTATAATAGCTACTGCGGATTCCGCGGAACAGATCGACGAACTGAAAAGCCTTGGCGCAAACGAAGTGTTGCTGCCCTATTCATTCATAGGCGAACATCTGGCTTTTTTTGTGAAGGAGACGTATCGGCAGTGACGATCCTGCATTACCGCGGGAATCGCTCATAGACGCCATTTTCTTAAGGGTTGTCTGATATTCTGCTTCCGCTGCCGATGAATCTTCTTTTTCGGTTATTCCTCCATTCGGCGTCAAAGATCCGGCCCGCACTGCCGCCAATCCCGGCATCTGCAACGAGGTGGCTGATCCCAGCGCGGCGACGTCCGCTTTTCATCGGTGTTCCGCTTCGCTAAAAACGATCGCCTGGAAGGTCAGGAAGGTGGCCCCGTCTCTCCAGGCGCCGGACGGAAGTCCTGCCTTCCGGCTCAGGTGGTTCAGCATCTCATCCCTTCCCCATCCCTGTTCCGGGGCGACCTGCGGGAGAAACACGGCGGATCTTCCCCCCTTCTGGAGGAGAACGCCATCCCGGCCGACGACGATGTCGTTCGGGCCGGAGACCGGTTTCATCGGCGTCAGCACGGAGATCTCGATTTCCAGATCAGGCAGCTCACGGAGTGTTACGGGGCTGAAGCGGGGATCCTCGAAGGCGGATTGGAGGGCCATCGCCCCGACGAGCTCGGCGAGCGGCCGGTCCGGAACCATCCGGCCGATGCAGCCGCGCAGGTCTCCGCGCTTCTTCAGGGTGACGAAGACCCCGCGCGGTTCGCGCAGAATGGGGCTCGAAAGCCGCGGCAGTGGAACCATCTTTATCGTCAGATAACGGGAGATCGTCTCCCGCGCGAGGCGAAGCAGGTATTTCCGGTCTGCGGGTCCGATCGTCCCATCCGTTGCCGCGGCCGGCCGCACGGCGGGGGCCTCCTTTTTCGGATCGGCGGCCAGGACGACAGCCCCGTAGCCGACGACGCGTTCCCGCTCGCCGATCGGGAGATTCCCCGAGTGGGCGTAACTCACGACCTTTCCCCCGGTCGCCCCCATCGCCTTCGCGGCGGCCATCGCGGCCATGATGGGAGCCTCGCCGCAGGCGCAGGTGGAGAGGTTTGGTATCCGCCGGGCCATCTGTGTCCGGACGGCCGAATGGAACGCCGCCGGATCGAGGGTGGCGACGGCCTCCAGCGTCTTCATGTCCGCGTCCTCGGCGTCTTTCGCCGACGGGTAGTGGGAGAGGTCGGAGCTGGCGACGATCACGGCGCGGCGTCCCTTCAGGACCGAGGCCAATGCGGTTCCGAAGCGGGTGCAGAGGGCGGCGTCCGCTTCGCCGACGATCGCGGCGACGATCTTCGCCTGTGGAAAGAGGACCTGGACGAAGGGAACCTGGACTTCGAGAGAGTGTTCCCGGACGTGCGGTCCCTTGTCGAGGGCGCAGTCGGGCGAGGCGGCAAGGAGAGCCGCCGTGAGATCCCCATCCACCATTGCGGTTCCGAGCGGCGTCCGGAAGCCGCCGCCCGGATAGAGGGCGATTTTTCGGAGGCTGGGAACCGTGTGGTTCGTTCCGAGGATGACGACGACATCATAGGCCCCCCCGCGGACCTGGTTCCAGCCGTCGGCGCAGATCTGGCCGGAGTAGATGTACCCCGCGTGGGGGACGACGATGGCGACCGGTTTTTTGACCTGCGGCGGCAGCGCGTCCTCCATGAATTTCTCGACGGCCAGTTTCAGGACGGTCGCCGATTCGGGGTAGAACTGCCCGGCCACGGCGGGGGAACGCACCTCGCCCCCCCCATCCTTTCCGGCCATGCCGGTCGTTACCACCCCCAGGCTGAGGGCGACGAGGGGAATGCCGAATTGCAGAATGGTCATGACGTATCTCCTTTTCACTCAACTCCAGACGCCGGCGATCCTCCCGCCGCAGAAGCCGCAGCTGCCGCCGTTGACATGCATTTCCACGGTGAAGAATCCGGTGCGCCGGATGACCGCCTTCCCGCAGGAAGGGCAGCAGGTATGGTTCCCCGGATGGCCCGGGACGTTTCCCACATAAACATAGTGCAGCCCCCGCCCCATCGCCATCTCCCTCGCCCGCTCCAGCGTCGCCACCGGTGTGGGCGGCAGGTTTCGGAGCTGGTAGTCCGGATGGAAACGGGAGAAGTGGACGGGGATGTCGGGTCCGACCTCTCCCAGGACCCAGTCGATCAGGCCGCGCAGCATCTTCTCGGAGTCGTTCAGCGTCGGGACGACGAGGTTGACGATCTCCAGATGGGCGCGGCTCTTCGCGATCTGCTTGATGCTCCGCAGGACGGGCCTCAGCTCGGTGCCGCAAACGCTTCGGTAGAACGCCTCGTCGTACCCCTTCAGGTCGATCTTGATCGCGTCCAGGACTTCGCAGAGCTCGGCGAGCGGCGCCTCGTTCATGATCCCGCAACTGATCAGGACGGGGCGAAGCCCCTGCCTTTTCGCCTCCCGGGCGATGTCGATCATGTACTCCGCAAAGACCGTCGGCTCGTTGTAGGTGAAGGCGATAACCGGCGCCTGCCTCTCCCGGGCGGCGCGGACGATCCGGTTGGCGGAAACCGGCGGGCTTTCGTAATCCTCCGGAGAGGCCTGGGCGATCTCCCAGTTTTGGCAGAACTTGCACCGGAGCGGGCAGCCGGAGGTTGCCAGCGAGTAGGCCGCGGCGCCGGGGAGGAAGTGGTAGAAGGGTTTCTTTTCGATCGGGTCTACATGGATCGAGATCGGACGGCCGTAAACGAGGCTCTTCAGTTCACCGCCGACGTTCATCCGGGCGCGGCACCGGCCGCGCTCACCGGGCCGCAGGACGCAACCCTGGGCGCACAGAAGGCACTTGACCATCCCGGCCTCATGGCGAAAGGGTTTCCCTTTCAGACTTTCCGGAGAGGCATGGCATGGACGGCAGTCGCCGCCGGCCAGAGGGACGGAGGTCCAGAAGCGCGCCCTCGGGGCGAGACGGACCAGATCGGATTTCGGATCGAGGGCGAAGAGCAACCCGGCATCGCCGCCCGCGAACAGGCGCTCCCAGAGCGGAGAGGAGAGACAGAGCCCCGTCCCGCCGAGGATCGGGGCGATCCCGGCCAGGGTCTTTAAAAAAGCGCGACGGGAGATCATTGTCCGAATCCTGCAGATGGGTTATTTTTGCATAAAAAAAGCCTTCCGACGCCATTTGCAGGCGCCGGAAGGCCTCTTACATTTTCTGCGGATCAATCCTACAGGAGTTTTACATTCTCCGCAGCCGGGCCTTTATTGCCCTGCGCGATGTCGAAACTCACACGCTGGCCCTCGGTTAATGTCTTGAAACCGCCGGCCTGGATGGCGCTGAAATGAACGAAAACATCGCCGCCCTCAGACTTCTCGATGAAACCGAAGCCCTTCTGCTCATTGAACCACTTCACTGTACCTTCTGACATATTGTGCATCCTCCTTTCTTAAAATTCTTTGCAAGTCGGATGAACAGATGGCAAAAACTACAGGAGTGTCAAAAATCTTTTTAATCACGTCGTCTAGCCTTGCACTTCAAAACGTCTATATCCAACTCTGCATTCCGCCGCTCCGCCTGGAGCGAGGATGCGGTGTCCTTATAGGGAGATTCGGACCGAATGTCAAGCTTTATTTTTTCGGGAACGGCGGTTTCGAAGATTGTCTCCGCCCGGTGAGGGCTTCCATGCAGGCTCAAATCGCGTTTTATTGATGACGGAAGAGTTTAGAAGGTCTGCGTGCGGCGGCTGATTGTCTACTCATTTCTCACGGAAACAAAAATCTTGTAGAACATCGTGACAAGCAGCAGTCCCAGAGCCCAGACCCCGACCGTTATGGCCACTTCCGCTCCCGTGGGGGAGTAATCGGGAATCGCCTCCAGGGGGGAGGGGACGAATCCCGTCACAACCAGGCCCAGTCCTTTCTCGATCCAAAGTGACAGGAACACTCCGAAACAGGCCAGAGCAAGAAGGGATTCGTTCTTCCGTGTCCGGGGGATGATCAGCAGAACGAGGGAAATCAAGGCGGTAAATGCCGACACGGTCATCCACCGGGCAATCGTGTTGTGGCCCTCCAGTCCTGCGAAGAGATAGGTCAGATGATGCATGTGTCCCGGGACCTGGCTGTAGAAGACGGTGAAGATCTCCACCATGACAAAGAAGATGCTCGTCGCCAGGGCATAGGTGACGATCTTGGCCAGGGTCTGAATCGCCTTTTCCCCGGCGTCAAACCGGCAGAACCGCTTCAGGATCAGACAGAACAGGATCAGCAGGGCCGGTCCGGAGGCGAAGGCGGAGGCGAGAAAGCGTGGCGCCATGATTGCCGTGAGCCAGAAGCCTCTGCCCGGCAGACCCGAGTAGATGAACGCCGTGACGGTATGGATGCTGACGGCCCAGGGGATAGAGAGGTAAATCAGCGGTTTCACCCAGGCCGGCGGCGGAATGCCTTTTTTGTCGCTCTCGAGGACCGTCCAGCCGGTGACGATGTTTAATAAAAGATAACCGTTCAGGACGATCACATCCCAGAACAGCACGGATCGCGGGGAAGGATAGAGAAGGAGATTGACCGCCCGGTCGGGCCGGCCGAGATCCACGAAGACGAACGTGACGCACATGATCACCGCGGAGACGGCCAGAAATTCCCCCAGGATCGTGATCCTGCCGAATGCCTTGAAGTCATGGAGATAGTAGGGCAGAACCAGCATCACCGCCGATGCCGCGATCCCGACCAAGAACGTGAACTGGGCGATATAGAGCCCCCACGAGACGTCACGGCTAAGGCCGGTGATCCCCAGGCCGTAATCGAGCTGTCTCAGGTAGAAGAAAAAACCGACAGCAACCAAAAGCAGCAGAAATGCCACCCAGATTCCGTATCCGCGACTTCCTTTCAGGGCTTTTTCGAGCACGGCAGCCTCACAAAATATAATAGATCTGAGGTCCTGTCCCCAGTTCCGGCCTTCGCCGGAGGGAGAGGCCCCTGTCAAGAGTGAGCCGGACCTCTGAACACGGATCTTCCAGATCGCCGAACGCCATCGCCTTCTCCTTGCAGGCCACGACACAGGCGGGCAGGATCCCGCGGGCAAGCCGCTCCTCACAGAAATTGCATTTTTCCACCACACCCCTGGTCCGGGTCGGGAAATCCTGGTTGATTTTGCGGATGAAGGGCCTCGGATCGCGCCAGTTCATGCTTCTGGACCCGTAGGGGCAGGCGGCCATGCAGAAGCGGCACCCGATGCAGCGGTGATAGTCCATCACCACGATCCCGTCCGGCCTCCTAAAGGTCGCCTGCGTCGGACAGACCCGCACGCAGGGCGGGTTTTCGCAGTGGTTGCAGAGAACCGGGACGGACAAGCCCCTGATGGTGTCCGGCAGACGCGGATGGGCCTCGGCGGGAAAGACATGCCCGACCTTTTGGAGGCCGATCCAGTGGACATCGTCCTTGGGGTTTCCGATTGCGGGCACGTTGTGCTCCAAATGGCAGGCGGTTATGCAATCCGTACAACCGGCTCTGCATTTTCCCGGTTTGACCGTCATCGCCCAGCGCTTTGCCTTCCGCGCCGGCAGCGGTCCCGGCGCCGCCGGGTAAGCCGAGACGCCTGCAGCCGGGGCTCCGGTTCTTGCCCAGGCGAGTGACGGCAGAACGGGAAGGGCCAGGCCGATGGCCGAAAATCCCGCCATTTGAAGGAATTCTCTGCGGGTGGGCGCCATCAGCGGACCTCCTCGGGTATGATATGGCAACTCCAACAGGCCGGTTTGGCCCCGGAATAGTCGTGGCACCGGTCGCAAAACTGTTTCTTGTTGCTGTGACACGCAAGACAGCTCCCTGTCAGGCTGATCTCATGGAGACGCCCGTCCGTCGCCGTGTAGGTTCGTTTCCCTTCCCGGACGACGTCGTCTCTCCATGTAACAAGTAGTTTCATGTGGCTGGATCTCATGTACGACGCCGGCTCGACGCAGCGTTTCTCTTTGAGCCCCAGGATGGCGGGCGTGTCGAGCTTCAGGTCGGGCGGCGGAACGGCCTTTCCCCTGCCGTACCAGAACGGGAAGGTGGTTACGATCAGGAAGACCACGATCCCGGCGATGATCATTCCCCGGTTATAGAGTCTCATCGGCTGCCTTTCCCTCCAGCGGCTCCCCGCGCAGGTCCGTCGTCCTCTCCTTTTCCCCCTTCATGATCAGCGCGTTGGCCAGCAGTTCATGGACCCCCGTGACTGTCACCCCCGGCACCCAGTAGTCCATCAGCGACGTCAGGGTTGCCCGGTCGATCGCGCAGATGCAGGCCAGGCGGTTCACCCCGTGCTTTTCCTTCACCTGCTTGACGGCCATTGCCCTTGGCATCCCGCCGCGCATCCGCATCTCCATGTTCTCGTCGTTTCCGAGCCCCGCCCCGCCGCCGCAGCAGAGGGTCTTCTCCCGGATGGTATCCTCGGCCATCTCGTGGAAATGGTTGCAGGCATGCTGGATGATATATCGGGGCTCTTCGAAAAGCCCCATCGCCCGGGCGGGGTTGCAGGAGTCGTGGAAAGTGACCCGGTAGGCGTCGTTGCGGGACGGATCCAGTTTCAGCTTCCCGTTCCGGATGAGGTCGGCGGTGAATTCGGCGATGTGCACCATCTTTGTTGACCGGGCGTTTTCGAACCGCGTCCCGGTGATCGGCGAAACCGGCTCTTCAAGAAAATCGGCGGGGCCGTTCATTGTCTCCATGTACTGGTGGAGAACCCGCCACATATGGCCGCACTCGCCCCCGAGGATCCACTTGACCCCGAGGCGCTTTGCCTCCGCGTAGATCTTGGCGTTGAGGCGTTTAATCATCTCGTGGGAGGTGAACAGGCCGAAGTTTCCCCCTTCGGAGGCATAGGTGCTGAAGGTGTAGTTCAGGCCGATCTCGTGGAAGAGCATCATGTAGCCCATGCAGGTGTAGGTCCCCGGGTCGGCGAAATAGTCGCCGGAGGGCGTCACAAAGAGGATGTCCGCACCCTTTTTGTTGAGGGGTACATCCACCTTAACCCCGGTGCGGTCCTCAATGTCCTCCGCCATGAATTCGAGCATGTCCTTGACGCCGCCGGGCTGGATGCCGAGGTGGTTTCCCGTTCGGAAGCAGTTCGCCGCCGGTTCGGTGACCCAGTTGATGTTGCAGCCGACGAGGTTGAGGAGTTCCCGCCCCATCATCGTGATCTCCGCCTGGTCGATCCCGTAGGGGCAGAAGACGGAGCATCTCCGGCACTCTGTGCACTGGTAGAAGTAGTAGAACCACTCCTTCAGGACGTCGATCGTCAGGTCGCGGGCGCCCGCGAGCTTGCCGAAGCGTTTCCCCGATTCGGTGAAATAGCGCCGGTAGACGGAGCGCAGCAGTTCGGCCCGAAGCACCGGCATGTTCTTCGGATCCCCTGTGCCGATGTAGAAGTGGCATTTGTCCGCGCAGGCGCCGCACCGGACGCAGATATCCATGAAGAGTCGGAACGACCGGTGCTTTTCCAGGCGTTCCCGGAAACCCTCCAGGATGATCTCCTGCCAGTTCTCCGGCAGTTTCCAGTCCTCGTCGGAGGGCTGCCAGGCCCTTGGGTTCGGGAGGCCCAGTGTGGTCAGGCTCTTTGCCGTTCCGCTGTAACTCCAGGTTCCGGGGCGAAAGACGGTTGGTGTCTCCATCCAGGGCGTCTCCGGCGGTGCGTACCGTATCGCGATCAGCTCGTCGGGTTTGGGTGTCTTGGCAGAGGCCATCGCTACTCCTTCTCCAGCGGCAGTCCCGCCAGCTTCATCTTCTCCCGGAACTCGTCCTCGTATTCCTCATAGGTGTGGACCTTGACGGGGGCGTTCCAGGGGTTGAGATGCCGCTTCATACGGTTGTCGTTGGCGAGGTTTCGTGTCGGGCTCAGGAAGATCCCCCCCATATGCATCAGCTTGCTGAAGGGAAACCAGGCCATCAGCGTGAACACGAAACAGAGATGGATATAAAAGACCGGACCGGCTTCCTTGGGGAGGGCCGGGGCAAAGGTGACCCATCCCAGGGCCAGGTTCTTTACATGGAGAAGATCTGCGGGAAAGAAGTGCCTCATCAGCAGGCCCGTGGTCACGATACCCAGGAGCAGCAGGAGTGCGAAGTAATCGGCGAAAAGTGAGATATACCTGATCTGGGGGGCGACCACCCGTCGGAGAAACAGAAAGGTCAACCCCGTAAGGACGGCGACGTCGCTCAGATAGAGTGTCGGGACGCCGATCTCGAAGAAGCCGTCGATCGCCGAGAGGCCGTTGATCCAGGGGGCGATCGGCTCGATGAAGAAACGCAGGTGCCGAAGCACGATGGTCAGCAGCGACCAATGGAAGAGAAGTCCGAAAAACCATAGCCACTTGGCGCTGCCGTAGACGGGCCTTTGGCCCACGATCACGACGTCGGTGTTCCGGAAGAGTGACCGGAACAGGAAAACCTCCAGGGCCATCCGCCCGATCACGCCCCAAACGTTGGACGGGCTCTCCAGCGGACTGTTCTTGATCCAGGGGAGGGAGGCCTGCTGGCCGCAGGTGGTCGTGATGCGGAACGGAACGGGGACCCTGGCCCAGCTAAGGATGCGGTATGTAAATCCGGCAAGAAACGTCGCAAAGGCGACATAGGGAAGGACCGTTGTGAGCAGAAATGAAAGGGGGGTGAATGCAAACCCCAGGGCCGACAGGGTCAGGATCATGATGGCGATAAGCGATGTGAGTAAGTTCATGATTTCCACGACGGTTCGTCTCCGAATTGAATGACCGGTTTTTTCATGTCGGCCATGCCATTGACGATCAATTCGACCAGGCCGCCGTAATACAGACGGCTGCGTTCCTCCGCGTGATAGTAGTTGATGATGTCCCTAATGGCGCCTTTGCAGTTCGAGCAGGGGGCGCAGACATATTTCGGGACCTCCCGAGGTTCACCCTCGAAGGCATTGAGGATCTGCAGGAACTTCTTACGGGAGCTGACAAGGTTTCTCCATTGCGCAAAATTGTATCCCGACATGATGGCAAAACCCGAACCGCCGCCGCAGCAGTAATTATCCACACCATGGGGCGTCATTTCCCGGAATTGCGGGGCTATCTTTCTGAGGATGCGCCGCTGGGGCTCAACAATGCCCATGGACCGTACCATGTTGCAGGGATCGTGCAGCGTGACGGGAAAATCGTTCCTGCCGGGATCGAGCTGCAACTTGCCGCGCAGAACGATATCCTCCAGCGTGACCATGGCCGATTCCCGCGGGACATTGAACTCCCCCGTCAGCAGACGGTCGGCGGTAACGGTCAGCGCTTTATGCGCATGCCCGCATTCACCCATGACGATCTTTTTGACCTTCAGCCTCCGGGCGATGTCCGCATGCCTGACGGCGACACGCGAAAACTGCACATCATCGTACCAGAGGCCGTAGTTGACCGCATCGTACCCGACCGCCTCCGAAGAGAGCGTCCACGAAAGACCGGCCGCCTGAAAGATGACGGCAAAGGCCCCGACATTCTCCGGCCAGGCCAGCATCTCGCCCGCATTGTGGATCAGCAGGATGTCGGCGCCGTCCACATCCCAGGGGATCTCGACCTTGTAGCCCGTGAGCTCCTCCATCTCT
>JAHIMW010000167.1 GCA_018896355.1 Pseudomonadota bacterium | reverse complement strand
CGGAACGCGGGATCGCCGTCTATACCGATTATTCCGGCGTCGCGGTCGCCCGGGGGGAGAACGTCCAGATGGAGCTGACCCTGGAGAACAAGGGGCGGTCCGATGAGAACATCGACGTCCGGATCACCGCGGTTGCGAAAGGGTGGAAGGCGACGCTGAAGGGCGCCCGCTACCAGGTGACCGGGATGTATGTCCCGAACGGCAAGGCCAAAACCCTCACGCTCAACCTGGAGCCCGAAAAGGCGATCGGTCCGGGCCAATATGTCTTCCAGTTCGAGGCGAAGACGGCGGACGGAAAATTCACATCCTCCCATAGCCTGACCGTGAACGTCCAGGAGCGGAAGGTCGGCGTGGACAACATCCAGATCACCGCCGCCTATCCGGTCCTCCGGGGGCAGACCGACTCCAGGTTCGAGTTCTCCCTCGATGTTCTGAACAAAAGCGAGATGGACCGCACGTTCAACCTTGCCGCGGTCGGACCGGAGAAATGGGAGATCAACTTCAAACCCGCCTACGAGCAAAAGCAGATCTCCAGCATCCGGGTGAAGGAAGGGCAGAGCCAGACGGTGGCCGTCGAGGTCACCCCGGCGCAGAACGCCGCCGCGAAGGAGTACCCGATCATCGTCGCGATCAGCTCCGGCGAAAGCAAGGCCGAGGTCAAGCTCACGGTGAACCTGACGGGAACCTACCGGCTCGACGCCGGGACGCCGAACGGCATACTGTCGATCGAGGCCTATGGCGGAAAGCCCGTTACCTTCTCGCTCTTCGTGAAGAACACCGGCTCCGCCGTGAACCGCAACGTCGGCTTCTCCTCCTTCAAGCCGGAGAACTGGGAGACCACCTTCAAGCCGGAGAAGATCGACGCGCTTGCCCCCGGCGAAATGAAGCAGGTGGAGGTGACGATCAAACCGGGACCCCAGTCCCTTGTCGGGGATTACTCCGTGGGCGTCATGATCAACGGGGAAAAGTCGGACAAGACGGTGGAGATGCGGGTTACCGTGAAGGCCTCATCGGCCTGGGGCTGGATCGGGATCGGACTGATTCTGCTGGTGATCGCGGGGCTCAGCCTTCTGTTCATCAAGATGGGGAGACGCTGACCGTGGAAAAAGAGACGGTCATCCGGATGGAAGAGCTGACCAAGCGCTATGGGGCGCAGACGGCGGTAAACCGTCTGAGCCTTGAGGTGCTGGAGGGGGAGATTTTCGGCTTTCTGGGACCGAACGGGGCCGGGAAGACGACGACGATGCTGATGCTCCTCGGGCTCACCGAACCGACCTCCGGCACTGTCCGGGTCTGCGGCTATGACCCGGCCCGCGATCCGTTGAAGGTCAAGGAACTGATCGGCTACCTGCCGGAAAACGTCGGCTTCTACGAAGATATGGACGCGCGGCAGAACCTCCGGTACATCGCGCGCCTGAACCGAATCCCGGATACTGTTTCCGCCGGGCGGATCGACCGGCTCCTTATGGAGGTCGAACTCGCGAAAGAGGCGGGCAAGAAGGTGGGCTCCTACTCGAAGGGGATGCGGCAGCGCCTCGGGATCGCCGAGGTGCTGATCAAGGAGCCGAAGGTGGTCTTCCTGGACGAGCCGACGATCGGCCTCGATCCCGACGGAACGAACCGGATGCTCGATCTGATCCAGGGTCTCAGCCGGGAGCGGCGGATGACGATCTTCTTTTCGTCCCATCTGCTCGACCAGGTCCAGCGGATCAGCGACCGGATCGGGATCATGATCACGGGCAAACTCGTTGCCGTCGGTTCCCTCGACGATCTGGCGCAACGGGGGCTGGGACTGGAAGAGGGCGAGGCTTACACCCTCGAAGAGATCTACATGAAATATTTCAAGGAGGGGTGACCTTGCACGGGATCTTCACGATATACCAAAAGGAGATGGAGGACCATTTCAGCAGCACGCGGTTCCTCCTGATTACGGCGCTGATCGTCATGGTCGGGGTGATCATCGCCTCGATGGTCGGCATGTCCATGCGGGAGGAGCTCCGGGGGATGGCCAAGCCGGACTTCATCTTCCTGCTTCTGTTCACCTCGACGGGGAAGCTCTTCTCCTTCGTCCAGTTCATCGGCTTTTTCGGACCGCTGATCGGGATCATCCTCGGTTTCGACGCGATCAACCGCGAGCGGACCGGCCGAACGCTGAGCAAGCTGGTGTCCCAGCCGATCTACCGGGACGCGATCATCAACGGGAAGTTCATGGCCGGCATGACGATGATCGCGATTGTCATGGTTTCGCTGGTGCTCATCATCGCGGGTCTGGGCATCCGCCTGATCGGCGTGGTTCCGGGCGCGGAGGAACTCGGGCGGCTTCTGATCTACCTCGTCCTCAGCATCCTCTACATCTCGTTCTGGCTGGGGGCGGCGATCCTCTTCTCCGTCGTCTTCCGGAGCACGGCCACCTCGGCGCTGGCGTCGCTGGCCGTCTGGATCGGCCTCTCCTTCTTCATCGGCCTCGGGGGCAGCCTGCTTGCCGATGCGATCGCCCCGATGAACCAGACGGCCGACATGGCGCAGGCGCAGGACTCCTTCGTGAAGAATGCGGAGGTCCAGCGCGCCGCCTCGCTGCTCTCCCCGGCGACGCTCTACGGGGACGCAACCTCGACGATTCTCGACCCGCTCCGCAAGACGCCGCGCGCCTTCGTGCTGATGGGGCCGATGGAGAGGATCTCCCTCTCGCGCTTCCAAAACCCGCTCCCGCTGTTGCAGAGCGTCGTGATCGTGGCGCCCTTCCTGATATCGCTGATTGCGATCACCTTCGTCTGTTTCGGGATCTGCTACGCGGTCTTCATGCGGCAGGAGATCCGGTCGACGTAATATCCTTTTGAGAGCTTTGAATTACTCCTGAAATTCGGCAGTGGGGGTATTTTTCAAAGCTCTTGAGGTAATTGCAAAACTCTTCAAAATATGTTCCCCCTCCCTTGACGGGAGGGGGTTAGGGGGTGGGTGAATCTGCAACATTCTGATTTCACGGCAAGCTCCCCCCCACCCTAACCCTCCCCCGCCAGGGGGGAGGGAATT
>JAHIMW010000166.1 GCA_018896355.1 Pseudomonadota bacterium | reverse complement strand
GTTGCAATTTCACCCACCCCCTAACCCCCTCCCGTGAAGGGAGGGGGGAACATATTTTGAAGAGTTTTGCAATTGGCTCGGATATAAAACATTAGCGCAAGGAAGAATCGCTTAGCAGGAGAGGGATGAAGAAACTCGAGGGAGAGCGGCTGGCCAAAGTCTGTGAGCGCGTATATGCCTCGTCCGGGGAAAAATCCGACGGCGGTCCGGGAAAGATTTTCGGCAGGGGGAGCGTTGTAAAATCCCGCCCCCCTGCCATTTGCGGCCTCATGCCTTTGTCCGGCAGGAAACCGATCTGATCAGCAAGACGGGAACGTTTGCATCGTGCAACACCCGGAGCGCCACGCTGCCGAACATCAGTCGCTTCATGCCGGTATAACCATGCGTACCGATGACGATCAGATCCACAGGTCGATTCCTGGTGAACTCGACAATCGTCTCCGCAGGTCTGCCTTCAAGCATCGCGATCGTGGCGTTGATCCCTTCCGACCGGAGCCGGGACTGAATGCCTTCAAGATATTTCCCCGCTTCGGTTCGATGGGCCTCCCTCAGGGCGACCAAATCAACGCCTTTTGCATAGCCCTGCGGAACGGTATAAACTTCAATCTCGATGACTCTTAAGAGGATCACTTCACCAATGACCCCTCCCCGTCCAAGTTTGATAACCTCGGGTAAAGCGCATTCCGCCAACTCCGAACCGTCCAATGGAACGAGAACATTTTGATACATAACCTGCACCTCCTTCCGTTAAGACCTCATTCTTATCCTCTGGTTTCCGTATGCGGGCCATCATGGAATCGGTCATGACGCCTCTTTCCGCTCCGGATTCCGGATCAGCAGCACCGGACATTTTGCCTCTTTCATCACCTTCTCGGCGACACTTCCGATGAAGTACTTCCTCAAACCCGCCTTGCCGTGGGAGGCAATGACGATCAGATCGATCTTCCGCTCGGAGGCCTCCTTGAGAATCTCTTCGTGGGGCTGACCCTTGCGAAGATCCGGAATGACCTTGACAGCCCGACTCTCCGGAAATCGGGCGATGGTCTCCCGGAGTTTTTCATTGGAATAGACGACCCCTTCGCTCAACACGCGCTCCACGATGCCTTCGTCGATACAATAGTCGGACACATAGCGCTGGACCGTACCGCTGATCACGTGGAGCAGAAAGATCCGAGATCCTCCCTTCCCGGCAATGTCGAGGGCCGTGAGAAAGGCGCGGTCAGAATCTTCCGAGAAATCCGTCGGCACAAGGATATTTTTAGGATCAAACATGACATCCTCCTTTCAGGTTACGCCCCCATGGTAAGGCAATCGCTTTTCCAGAGACAATCGTTGTCACACGCCGCCTTCGTACGAAAACAGGGGGAAAACCCCTCCCGGATCTGGATCTCGCGGATGATCTCCTGCTTCGATCGGCCAATTTTGGCATTGACGTTCCAGCGTCGGGCAATCCCTCTGGAGAGGGGTCAGCGCTCCTTCTTTCATTTTTTCGATGCAGGGGAGGATGAGGGTTTTCACATTGGCAAGGACCTGCTCCTGCAACTCCACCCGGTCTTCCTCCCGCTGCCTGAGGAGCACTTTTAGCGCCACGGTCAACTCCTCGAGATTCCGGGACTGGATGGAGAGCTCTTCCTCTATTTCTTCACTCCGTCGAAGCCGCTCCTCGACCTCGGTGCGGTCGGTCCGGTCCAGTTGGCGGGCCTTCTCTTTTCCGGTGGGTTCTCTTTTTTTCATGGGAATGGCCTCCCCATGCCGTTTCCCGGCCGATATCTTCAGCGTGCAGAACCGGCCGGTCCGCGGATATTGTACCACAAGAGACCGTGCATTCCAAAGGTATCTTCCGGCCCCTGTCCGGCTCCCCAATTTTTCCGGCTTTACAAAAAGGCGGGTTCTCGATTAAATAGGCGTTCGAGAAGAGATAACGAAAGGAGAAGAGGAACATGACAGAACAGACGGTTTCCAATTCGCCCTACGACGTCGTGATCATCGGCGGCGGGCCGGCGGGTCTCACCGCGGGGATGTATGCCGCACGGGCGGATCTCCGGACGCTGGCGATCGAGGGCGGCTCGACGGTCAGCCAGATCACCGCGACCGATGTCATCGAAAACTATCCGGGGATTCCCGGCGGCGCGAACGGCCTTGAGCTTGTCGAACGCTTCAAGGCGCAGGCCGTCGGATTCGGACTGGAAACCGCCTCCGGCGATGTAACGGCGGTAACACGAAAGAGGTTCGGCGATCGGGAAGGCTGGGAGATCGTTGCCGGAGAGCAGCGCTACGCAGCTCTTGCCGTCATCATTGCGACCGGAGCCGCCTGGCGGCATCTCGGGGTGCCGGGCGAGGAGCGATTCATCGGCCGCGGCGTCTCCTTCTGCGCGACCTGTGACGCCCCGCTGTTCCGAAACCGGGAGGTGGTGGTCGTCGGGGGAGGGGACACGGCGATCCAGGAGGCACTCTACCTCACCCGCTTCGCGAAGAAGGTGACGGTCATCCACCGGCGGGACCGCCTGCGGGCGACGGCGATCCTCCAAAAGCGCGCCTTCGCGAACGAAAAAATCGTCTTTGCCTGGAATACCGTCGTGGAGGCGATCGACGGCCTCGACCTGATCCAGTGGGTCCGCCTCCGGGACGTCAAAACCGGTGAAAAAAAAGAGCTTTCCGTGAGCGGCGTTTTCATCTTCGTCGGCTTGACACCGAATACAGCTGCTTTTCGGGACCTCGTCACCGCGGATCAAGGCGGCGGCATTCTGGTCGATGCGAACATGCAGACGTCGGTCCCCGGGATCTTCGCCTGCGGGGACTGCACCGCGAAGAGGCTGCGGCAGGTCGTCACGGCCTGCGGCGACGGGGCGACGGCGGCATTCTCCGCCCAGCTCTACGTCGAGGAACTGAAGGGAGTGGCCTACTAAAGATGGAACAGTGGATCGCCTTCTGGCGTCACATCCCGGCGCATCTGAGCCCGTACCTCTTCGAGATCGGCTCCTTTCAACTGCGCTGGTACAGTCTGATGTACCTCGCGGCCTTTGGCTGCATCTACCTCCTCGTCATGCGCCGGATCCGACGGGAGAATTTTCCGTATTCGGCGGAGCTGATCCAGGACTACTTCGTCTGGGCTATTCTCGGGGTGATCCTGGGCGGCCGCCTCGGCTATGTCTTCTTCTACAACCTTGCCTACTACCTGCGGCACCCGCTGGAGATCCTCTTCCCCTTCGAATTCAACGGCGGGCTCCACTTCATCGGGATAAGCGGGATGTCCTACCACGGGGGCGCCATCGCAGTTCTGGTCGCTTCCCTGATCTTCTGCCGGAAGCGCGGGATCGACTTCTGGCGGTTCGCCGACCTTTTCAGCTCGGCGATTCCGCTCGGCTACACCTTCGGGCGGATCGGCAACTTCATCAACGGCGAACTCTACGGCCGGGCGACGGACGTCCCCTGGGGGATGATCTTTCCCCTCGACCCGAAACACCTTTTGCGCCACCCTTCCCAGCTCTACGAGGCTTTCTTCGAAGGGATCGTCCTGTTTGCGGTTCTCTGGGCAATCCGGAAGAAATTTTCCGCCACCGGCGCGCTCTTCGCCTTTTACATCATGGGCTACGGCGTCGTCCGCTTCTTCATCGAATTCTTCCGCGAGCCGGATGTGCAACTCGGTTTTGTCCTCGGCCCGTTCAGCATGGGGCAGCTCCTCTGCCTGCTGATGATCCTGGCCGGCGTAGCGATCTACGCCCTCCGCATTACCCCTACTTCAAGAAAGGAGTTGTCGTAATAAGCCAAGAAATCCGATTGCCTGTCATTCCTGGTTTGACCTGGAATCCAGAAGTAGGGTGCGTCTTGACGCACCGATCCTTTTATTGGTGCGTTACGGCTTCCGCCTAACGCAACCTACATCGCTCCGCCGGAAATAGGGGAATGTCCGGAAAGACGACCTCGTAAAAAGTCACGCATCCCCTCCCAATGGGGTGGACGGGATACACTGCTCTTCTTCTCCTCACGCATCGGAGATGGGACCGATTGCTTTTCTTCCCCTCACGCATCGGAGATGGGACCGATTGCTTTTCTTCCCCTCCCCTGGCGGGAGGGGATTGAGGGGAGGGGGAAACAACGGGTGGAAAGATGATCTCTTGCTACCCCCACCCTGGCCCTCCCCCGTCAAGGGGGAGGGAAATGAAGAAGTACCAATAAGTCCTCGCTCCCGTCAAGAGGGATGGGTTTTCGGACTTTTTACGGGTTCATCAAATAAGGAGACCAGCATGGGAAAGAGGGTTGTGATTATCGGGGCCGGGGCCGGAGGCGCCTCCGTGGCGGCCGAGGCGCGGCGGGGCGATTCGTCGCTTTCGATCACGATGATCGAGCAGCGGGGACAGGTTTCCGTTGCCGCCTGACCGATGCCCTATTACATCGGCGATGTAATCAAAGAGGAGAGGCGTCTGATCGCACGGACACCGGAGAAGTTCCGGGAGACCGGGGTTGACGTACGGATCGACACCCGTGTCGAAGAGGTCGACGGCAAAGCGGGCGCCGTGAGCCGGATCAATACCCTCTCGGCCGCCCTCTGGGCGGGACTGACCCTTGACGACGTCGGGTATCTGGATCTGGCCTACGCCCCGCCATTCGGCGGCTCCTGGGACCTGATCCACATCGCTGCCCAGGCGCTGAAAAGGCAACTGTAATTCAGCTCACGTCGGCATCTGTTGTCGGGAAGCGTAGGGCCTGTCACCCTTTAGTCGTTGGGGAATTGGCTTGTGGAAATCTGAAACAAAGGTCGGAAATCCTCTCTCTTGCGTGCGTTGCCCTCAGTAGTCGTGGCTGAACACAATGAGGTGATCGATTTCATTGAGAACCAACGCCTGATGGGGAAAGGCCTGGGGTTTATCGACATGCATCTGATAGCGTCCGCCCTCATGAGCAGGGTCAACCTTTGGACGTTCGACAGGAAAATGAATCAATTTGCCGCGCTTCTGGGGTTAGAACATTAAATCAATGGCGGAGAATTATCTGTATCCCCGCTATCGTCACCGTGTTGATCGAGCGGGCTCAACCGGTTTCTCCTCGCAGCCCGACACGGCTATACCGCTTGACTGCACTCATTCAGTTCATAATCAAGATGATAGACGTTATTGATAAGGCGAAAGCGAGCGTCATATCCTGCCAGTATAATCACTTTTCAAATCAGGAAGTACGCAAGAACCGGATGAAGCTATATTTTTTCACCGGCTTTTCCTCCTTCTGCATCAAAACGAATAGCGGGGCTTTAGGCTGCTCCATTTGCCCATGGAATGATTTACGGCTTCAAGACCTCCGGGTTGACGACAAACTGGGGTCGCCGACCGGAAAGAACGTCCACGACACCCTCCGCCGCGCCGGTCGCCATGCGGATCACGCATTCCTGCGTCAGCGCCGCGCTATGGGGCGACAGCAGGATATTCTCCAGAGCGAAGAGCGGGTTGTCCTTCACCGGCGGCTCCGGATCGTAGACGTCGATCGCCGCCCCGGCGATGACGCCGGTCTTCAGCGCCTCGCAGAGGGCCGTTTCGTCGACAACCTCCCCCCGGGAAAAGTTCAGCAGGAACGCGGTGGGCTTCATCAGGCGGAGCTTTTCTGCGTTCACGAACCTTCTCGTTTCCGGGGTCAGCGGTGTATGCAGGGAGATCACGTCCGCCTGACGGAAGACTTCGTCCATCTGGGCCAAGAGCGAAACACCCAGTTGGCTTGCCGTCTCCGGCTTCACGTAGGGATCGAAGGCGATCACCTTCATGTTGTAGGCCGCGGCCGCCCGCCGGGCGACCATCGAACCGATTCCCCCGATTCCGATGAGACCCAGGGTCTTGCCGTCGAGATCGACGGCCGTGTAGCTGTTGCGGAGTTCCCAGTTACCCTCGCGGGTGGCGCGGTCGTAAACGACCATGCGTTTGGCAAGGGCGCCGATGGCGGTCACGGTGTGCTCGGCGACGGAGGTCGCATTCGCGTTCGGCGTGTTGACGACCACGATTCCTTTTTCCGTCGCTGCCTGGAGGTCAATATTGTCCACGCCGACCCCGTGCCGGCCGATCACCTTGAGCGCGTCCGCCGCCTCGATGATCTCCCGCGTAAAGGGTGCCATCCGGACGATGACGCCCGCAACCCCCCGGATCTCTTTGATGACCGTCGCCGCGGACGGATCGGAGGCCACCTTCACCTCGAACCGGTCGTCGAACTTCTGGACGCCGCGTTCGTGAATCGCCTGGACGATCAGAATCTTCTGCTTCATCGTTTCACCTTTACCCTTCTGAATAACATCAAAGAAGTTTCTCAATGATAAAGCGCCCACCAGGGCGTGGGGCGCTATTTCAGCATGCCCATATCGGCGAGGACCTTGCGCAACTTTTCCCGGTTTTCCGGTGTCATCGGTCCGACCGGGAGGATCGCCGGCCCCGCCTCGATGCCGATCATGTTGAGCGCCTCTTTGACCACAACGGGGAAAGTGCCGAGACCGAAGGCGACCCGGAGCGGCGCCAGCCGATACTGGGCGTCCAGCGCCCGCTTGTGGTCGCCCGCAATGAAGGCCTCGTAGATTTCCACCGGCACCCTGGGGTCGACGTTCGCGGTCGCGCAGATCGAACCGGCGGCCCCGTAGCAGAGGGCGGCATAGATCAAGGTGTCGCGTCCCATCAGGACATGGAAATTCATCCCGCGGGTCAGGCGGATGTACTCACCGGTCATCGACATGTCTCCGCTCGAGTCCTTGACGCCGACGATGTTGTCGACGGCGGCCAGTTCCAGGACCGTGGAGGTCGGGAAGGGAACCTGGGTCCGATCGGGGTTGGAGTAGAGCAGGATCGGCAGGTCCGGGCATGCCTTCGCAATCGCCGTATAATGCGCGATCAGCTCCTTCTGGCTGGGAACGAGAAAATAGGGGGTGATGACCGAAACCGCGTTAACGCCAAGATCCTGAGCCATTTTCGTTGTTTCAATCGCCTCACGGGTGGTGACGGCGCCGGTTCCCGCATAGACGGGAACCCGGCCGCGGGTTTCGTCGACGACAATCCGGATGGCCTCTTTTTTCTGTTCGAAAGGCAGGGAGAAAAATTCCCCCTGGCTCCCGACGGGAAACAGCCCGTGGGATCCGCCTTCGATCAGGTGTTCGGTCAGCTTTCGGAGCGCCCCTTCATTGATCTCTCCCGTTTCACGAAGCGGGGTGACCATCGCGGGGATGATCCCCTTCGGTACAAAATTCTTCATGGTATTCTCCTCCCTTACGGAAAATTCCGCTTTTCCCGTGACCGGATCACCGATCCGCGGGTGCTGCGGAATGACTTGCGTGGCTTGCCTGTTATGAATGCCAAGACGGTCACTGCTTCATCGCGGCGAGAAGACCATAGGAAAAAGAAGGGCTTCTGTCAAGGGTAAAAGCCTTCCGGTTTATTGGGAACGGTTTGTCAGAAACCCTTTCCAATCTTCAGATTTCTCTGCTAAAATATCCCGCGACTCTTAACAAATGAGCAAATTGCAAAAGTCCGATATTGTCATTCCCGCGGAAGCGGGAATCCAGTCTTTTCGAGATTTTTGGACCCCCGCTTTCGCGAGGGTGACACACTTTTTTTAAGTTATGCAATTGGCTCACATATTTCACCATTTTTAAGGATGACCATGTCGGAGAGGATCGGGAAACCCACGAAGTCGCAGCTCAGGGGGTGGGAAAGGCTGACGATGGAGAAGTACCGCCGCCGGGAGGGGCTTTGCCTCGCGGAAGGGGGCAAGGTCGTCGGCGAACTCCTCCGGAGCTTCTGGAAGACGGCGGCGCTGCTGATTTCCGCTGAAAAGTCCGGGCGGCGGGAGGAAATCCTTGCCGGCGTTCCGTCCGGGATCCCGATTTACCGGCTGACGGATCGCGAATGGGCGACCCTGAGCCAGGATCCGTCCCCGGAGGGGGTTATGGCGGTGGCCGCCGTTCCACCGCCCGCTGAGCTCGCATGCCGTCTGGAGGAAGGCGGGCCGCTTTTGCTTCTCCACCAGGTGAACAATCCCAACAACCTGGGTGCGCTTCTCCGGACGGCGCACTGGTTTGGCTTCCGGACGGTCCTGCTCAGCGAGGGATCCTGCGAGGCAACCAATCCCAAAGTCGTCCGGACATCGATGGGGAGCCTCTTCCATCTGACGGTCGTAGGTGATCTCCATTTTGCCGGCATTCTTTCAGAGATCCGGGGCCGCTTCCGGGTTGTGGGAAGCGAGGTTCGGGAGGGCGTCGCCCCCCATCCCTGCGGCCCTGCGACGGCGCTCCTGATGGGGAGTGAGAGCCACGGCCTGCCGGAAGAACTTCTTGCGATGACCGACGAGCGGTGGCGGATCCCCGGCGCCGGGGAGGCGGAGTCGCTGAGCCTGCCACAGGCGGCGGCGATCATGATGTACGAGTGCGTGCGAAAGACAGGCTGTTGAAAAATGCCCATATGCTGCGTTTACCTCATCCTGAGCCGTTCAACGTACGAAAAAGTACGCCTCACGGCGCAGGATTGGTTCCGCTTCGCTCCACGATTCTTCGAATTCGGGGGCCTTGCATCTGGACATTTTTGAACAGCCTGCGGGAGGAATCGGGGACATGTGGGGACACCTTGCCGCAAGGTGTCCCCACATGTCCCGGAATATAGGTGAGACAATGGAAGGGTTCATCCAGGTGACGACAACGACGGAAACCAAAGAGGATGCCGAGCGGATTGCCTTGGCGCTCGTCGAGGCGCGGCTCGCCGCCTGCGTCCAGATCGTGGGGCCGATCGAAAGCATCTACCGCTGGAAGGGCCGGATCGAGACTGCCGGCGAATGGCTCTGCCTGATCAAGAGCAGGGAGGAGCACTACGGGGCGATTGAACAGACCATCCTTTCCCTCCACCCCTACGAAACGCCGGAGATCGTCGCCTTCGCGATGAACGGCGGCAGCCGCGACTATCTGGACTGGCTCCAGGGGCAACTGGCGGCGTCTTGCGAGGAATGAAGAAGAGGCGGCCGGGATAAGAATTAATATTCCGGGAGGCTGTCGCAAAACTCTTCAAAACATATTCCCCCTCCCTTGACGGGAGGGGGTTAGGGGGTGGGTGAAATTGCAATATGCTGATTTCATGGCAACCCCCCCCTAACCCTCCCCCGCCAGTGGGGAGGGGATTTATTGAGACTTTTGCAATTACCTCCCGGTTCTTGATTTAAGTCAAACCATTCCTGCGATATCCGGTGTAGAAGATAGAAAAACGCGGACAGTGACGTATTTCGGGGAAATAGCGCTGTCCCCCCCCATTTCATACCAAGGAGGTACACGATGTTTTGTTACCAATGTGAACAGACAGTCAAAGGAATAGCGTGCGATACGTCGGGGGTCTGCGGAAAACGGCCGGACGTGGCCGCGCTGCAGGATCTGCTGGTCTACGCGCTGACGGGGATGTCGCAGGTGGCCGTCGCGGCGCAAAAGGCCGGCATCCGCGACCGCGCGGCGGATATATTTGCCTGCGAGGCCCTTTTCGCCACCGTGACGAACGTCGATTTCGACCCGGAACGCCTGGCGCTGCTGATCCGCCGGGCCGCGGCCCTCCGCGACGCTCTCTTGGGAAAACTCCGCGCGGCGGGCGTTGCCGCCGATTTTTCGGACGCCGCCGTGAAATTCAGCCCCGCGAACGATCTTCCGGGGCTCGTAGCCCAGGGCGAGGCGCACGGCATCCAGGCCTATCCGGCCGCCGACGCCGATATCCTCTCACTGAAACACACGCTTCTCTACGGGATCAAGGGGCTTGCCGCCTATGCGGACCACGCCCTGATCCTCGGCCAGGAGGACGATGCTGTCTTTGCATTCCTTCATGAAGCGCTTGCCTCTCTGTTGGACGCTAAACTGGATCTGGGCGCGGCGCTGGGGCTGGTTATGAAATGCGGCCAGGTGAACCTAAGGGCGATGGAGCTTCTGGACGCGGCGAACACCGGGGCTTACGGCCATCCGACGCCCGTAAAGGTGCCGCTGGGTGCGAAGAAGGGAAAGGCGATTCTGGTCTCCGGACACGACCTAAAGGATCTCGAAGAGGTGCTGAAGCAGACCGAGGGGAAGGGGATCAACGTCTATACCCACGGCGAGATGCTTCCCGCCCACGGCTATCCGGGGCTCAAGAAATATCCCCATTTCTACGGCCACTACGGTACGGCCTGGCAGAACCAGGCGAAGGAGTTCGCCGCCTTCCCCGGGGCGATCCTGATGACGACCAACTGCATCCAGAGGCCGCAGGAGTCCTACAAGGACGGGATCTTCACATCGGGTCTCGTAGCCTGGCCGAGTGTGACGCATATCGCCGACGGGAATTACGCGCCGGTGATCGAAAAGGCGCTCGCGCTCTCCGGATTCGAGGCGGATACGGAGGGCAAAAGCGTGATGACGGGGTTTGCCCGCAATGCGGTCCTCGGTGTGGCGGGAACGATCATCGAGGCGGTCAAGGCCAAGCAGATCCGCCATTTCTTCCTGGTCGCGGGCTGTGACGGGGCGAAGCCGGGCCGGAACTACTACACCGAGTTTGTCGAAAAGGTTCCCGCGGACTGCATCGTCCTGACGCTCGCCTGCGGGAAATTTCGCTTCTTCGACAAGGAGCTGGGCGCCATAGGCGGGATCCCGCGCCTCCTCGACATGGGGCAGTGCAACGATGCATACTCCGCGATCCAGGTGGCGGTCGCCCTGTCGAAGGCCTTCGGCGTCGGCGTGAACGATCTGCCGCTGTCGATGGTCCTCTCCTGGTATGAGCAGAAGGCGGTCGTGATCCTGTTGACGCTGCTGTCATTGGGGATCAAGAACATCCGCCTGGGGCCGACGCTGCCGGCCTTCATTACGCCGAACGTGCTGGGCGTTCTCGTCGAGAAATTCGGGATCAAACCGATCACGACGCCGGATGAGGATCTGAAGGCGATCCTCGGATAAGCGGCGTTCGGACGGGACAGAACGGGACAGAACAATTGATTTGAACGAGAAGGGGAGGCCGGAGGGCCTCCCCTTCCTCATTTGAGGAATCGGGGACATGCGGGGACACCTTGCGGCAAGGTGTCCCCAAGCCCCGGAACATGTCCCCGGAAAAGGCGGAATATTACTTGACGCCGCTTTCTTTGAGGTATATCGTATAGACGTTTAATACGATTCCATGACAGGAGGGGCGTCATGTCAACCCAGATGATCATCCGGATCGAACCGGAACTCAAGGATAAAGTCAGCCGATTTGCACGGGCGGAGGGGAAAACGACCAGCGACGTCGTCCGGGAATTGCTCGAGGAATACATCTCCAGCCGAGATATCGCCGCCTATGTGGACAACCTTTGGGAAAGGATCGGGGGGCGACTGTCCGCAAAGGGCGTCACTGCCGAGCTGATTCCGGGGGCCATTCAAGAGACCAGGCGAGGAAAAGGATGAGGATCGTCCTGGACACCAATGTCTTCATCTCCTCCTTTTTCGGCGGCAATCCCAGAACCATCATCGATTTATGGAAGGACGGACGCCTGACGCTCTGCCTTTCACAGGACATCTTTGACGAGTATATTGAAGTCCTCCGTCGCCTGGGACTCGACAACACCCCGGAGATGGAAGAGCTGCTGAAGCTTTTCGCCGGCGGCTTTCACATCGTCTTCACAACCAGAACACCGGAAATTCACGTCGTCGCGGATCCGGACGACGACAAATTTATCGCCTGCGCGCTGGCCCTGAAGGCCGGTTGCGTTGTTTCCGGCGACAAGGCGTTGGTCGATGTTCGCCTCTATCAGGGGATCAGAATCGTCACGCCCCGCGAATTTCTTGAGATCATGGAGGAGACGGCGGATAGGCGCCAGTAAAAAGTTAAACAGGCGGGAGGGATGCCGGGAGATGAACTCTTTTGCAGAATACATCAGGGAGATCAGGAAGAGCCTTGAAAAAGGCGATTCCACGGAACACACGCACCGCACCGCCTTGGAAGCCCTCTTGGAGGCTTGCGACAAAGAGATCGACGCCACGAACGAACCCCGCCGGATTGCCTGCGGCGCGCCGGATTTCAACATCACCCGGAAGGGAGTTCCGGTAGGCCACGTCGAGACGAAGGACGTCGGCGTCAATCTCGACGAGATGGAGCGCGGCAAAGGACCGAATGGAGAGCAGTTCAAACGGTACTCTACGTTGCCGAACTGGATTCTCACCGACTACCTGGAGTTCCGCTGGTATGCCGCGGGCGAGAAACGTTTGACCGTTCGGGTGGCCGACTTTGACGGCAAGGGCTGCATCAAGGCCGCGCCGGACGGCGACGAGAAACTCGCGCAACTCCTCACCGCCTTCTACCATGAACCTGCGTTGACGGTCGGCACCGCCAAGGAGCTTGCTCAGCGCATGGCGGGCATGACGCGGATCATCCGCGACTTGATCATTGCATCCTTCAAACATGAGACCGAGGAAACGGAACGCAAACTCGTGCAAGAGGCGCGGAAACCCTATGGCGGGGCCATGCCGTCGCGCGGCCCGTGGTTGCACAACTGGCTGGCGGCTTTCCGGGAAACGCTGATTCCCGACCTCACGGAAACCGAGTTCGCCGATATGTTCGCGCAGACGCTGGCCTATGGGCTCTTTGCCGCCCGCATCCACGCCCCCGCAAACCGGGAGTTCTCCCGCGAAATGGCGGCCTTCAAACTGCCCAAGACAAACCCGTTTCTCCGCAAGCTCTTTGCCGAAATCGCCGGCGTGGACATGCCGGACACCGTTGCGTGGGCCGTCGATGACCTCGTTAACCTGCTCCGTCATGCGGACATGGCGGAGATCATGCAAGACTTCGGCAAAAGCAAGGGCAAGGAAGACCCGGTTGTTCACTTCTACGAAACCTTCCTCGCCGCCTACGATCCCAAGGTTCGCGACCAGCGCGGCGTGCGATACACGCCGGAACCGGTCGTGCAGTATATCGTCCGATCCGTGGACGGGCTTCTGCAAACCCGGTTCAACCGTCCCCAGGGGTTGGCCGACGATAACACGTTCATCCTCGACCCCGCGGTCGGAACCGCCACCTTCCTCTACTTCGTGCTGACCCTGATCTTCTCCAAGTTCGCCCGGCAGCGCGGCCAATGGGACGGTTACGTGGAGAAGCACCTGCTCAACCGACTTTTCGGCTTCGAAATTCTCATGGCGCCGTATGCCATCGCCCATCTCAAGCTCGGGATGCTATTGGAGGAGACCGGCTACAGCTTCAGCTCAGACCAACGGCTCGGCATCTTTCTCACCAACACCCTTGAGGAGTCCGCCCGGCGCAGCGACAGGCTTTTCGCGGACTGGATTTCCGAGGAAGCCAACGCCGCCGCCAACGTCAAGGCCCGGTTGCCGATCATGGTCGTCCTTGGCAATCCGCCCTACGCCAACTTCGGACGCATGAACCGCAACCCGTGGATTCTCGGCCTGCTGAACGACTACAAGCGCGGCCTGAACGAGAAAAAGTTGAACCTCGATGACGACTTCATCAAGTTCATCCGGTTCGCCCAGTGGCGCATCGAGAAGACCGGCCACGGCATTGTCGGCTT
>JAHIMW010000165.1 GCA_018896355.1 Pseudomonadota bacterium | reverse complement strand
AGGAACAGGAATTCTTCAAAAAAATTATCACGGATACGGTCGATCATCTTATCGTCCCCAAGGCCCGGGAGATTGATGAGAAAGAGGAGTTCCCCTGGGAGCTATGGCGGGAGTTCACCGGGCTCGGGTATCTGGGCCTGCGCTACCCCGAAGAGATAGGCGGCATGAACGCCGATCCGGTGACGGCCATGATCTTCTACGAGCAGATGGCCCGTGGATCAGTAGGTTTTGCCCAGAGCGTCATCATGAACGCCCTTATGGGCACCTATTTTATTTACCGCTTCGGGACGGAGGAGATGAAGAAGCGGTGTCTGTATCCTGCCATTCGGGGCGAGAAGATCGCCACCATGTGTTTTACGGAGGACCAATCGGGCTCAGACCTCGCAGCCACCAGGACAAGGGCCGAAAAAGAGGGGAACGAATGGGTGATTAACGGTACGAAGATGTGGATCACCAATGGACCCATTGCCGATATAGCAACGGTGCTTGCTACGACAGACATCGCCAAGGGTGTAAAAGGTCTGAACTTCTTCCTTGTGGAGAAGGGGACGCCCGGCTTCTCGCCCGGTCAGGTGCTCGACAAATTAGGCTGCCGGGGGACCGTAACGGGGGAGCTTGTTTTCGATCATGTCAGACTTCCCGAAGAGAATCTGCTGGGGGCGGAGGTAGATAAAGGCGTCGAATACCTGTCGGAGATCCTCGACGAGGTCAGGGCCATGACCGGAGCGATGGCGCTCGGGATTGCGCAGGCAGCCTATGACGAAGGGCTCGATTATGCGAGGAAGCGGGTCGCTTTCGGTAAAACCATAGGAAACTACCAGCTCATCAGGGCCAAGTTTGCCGATATGGCAACGGAAATGGAAGCAAGCCGACTCATGGTCTACTATGCGGCCTGGAGGATCAAGGAGAAACTTTCCTGCCGCAAGGAAGCGGCTATGGCCAAGATGTTCGCCACCGAGACTTGCCTGAAGGTCGTCGATGAGGTGACGAGGATCTGGGGCGCCAATGCCTTCGCACACGAATACAACCCCCAACGCTACTTCCGGGATGCCCGGTTTCTTCTCTACGGCGGTGGAACTCATGAGATTATAAAGGATTTTCTTGGCCGTATGATCATCGGGAAGTCCTGACCTTGATAGAGGATTCCATTCGGACCTCATTAAATGGAGATTTATTAATCATGAACGTTGTTGTTCTGGTAAAACAGATCCCGGACCCGGAAGCTTTGGTGGCAATCGGTGGAGACGGGGTAAGTCTCGATATAGAACAGAAGTTTGCGATGAACCTGTTTGACGAATTTGCCATTGAAGAAGCCCTGCGGATCAAAGCGAAACACGCTGGAAAAGTGAAGGTTATTACCCTGGGAAGCCGTAAGGCCATTGAGGCCTTGAGGACCGGTATTGCCATGGGAGCGGACGAAGCTGTGCTCCTTGAGGACGAGGCTTTTTTAGCCGGCGACGGGTATGCGACGGCTTTAGTCTTAAGCCGGGCCATTGCCAAAGAGCCCTTTGATATCATCCTCTGCGGAAGGCAAGCCATCGACGATGACCGGGGGGAAGTAGGACCGATGGTAGCCCAGTTTCTGGGCCTGCCGCATGTAGGCGGGATCTTGAAGCTTGATGTAGCGGATGGCCGGGCAGTCGCGGAGGTTGCCGTGGAGGGAGGAAAAGAGACGGTGGAAGTGCAACTGCCCGCGTTGTTTACCGCTCAGAAGGGACTGAATGAACCGAGAGTTCCGCTGATTACGGGCGTGATGAGGGCCATGAAAGCCCAGATCGCGAGAGCAACGGCGGCCGACCTCGGTCTTGCGACTGCTCAGGCCGGCAGGCCGGGGTCGAAGGTAAAAGTAGTGCAATACTCGCCGCCGAAGAAAAAACCCGCCGTGCAGATCATTCCCGGTGCGCCTCGTGAGGCCGCTATTGAAGCGGTAAGGATTCTCATGGACGTGGAAAGGGTATTATAGTAAGCCAGACATTATTTTCTGCAATGCACTTATCCTGTTGAGCGGTGTTAGGGAGCATATGATGGATAAGATTCTCGTATTTGTAGAGGCAAAGGGTGACGGGCCGCGGAAGGTTTCCCTCGAACTGCTCTCGGAAGGCTTAAAGCTTGTCGGAAGCGGGCAGTTCAGCATGGAAGCCGTGTTTCTGGGGAAGCTGCCCGGGACGGTAAAGGGAAAGATCCTTCATTACACGGAAAAACTCATCCACGTTACTGACCCGGCGCTGGAAAACTACACGGCCGAGGGTTATGCTATGGCGCTGGCCGGCTACGCCCGGGAAACAGGTGCGAAGATGATCCTGGCCGGGGCTACGCAGAGGGCGCGCGACTTCCTTCCCCGGGTCGCGGTGCTCCTGCAGACGGGCATCGCCTCGGACGTGACCGGGGCCAATTGGGACTCGAACCCGATGACGTTCATCAGGCCCATGTACGGCGGCAGGGTGCTTGCCGAGGTCTCTTTTTCCGCCTATCCGGCCATCGTGACGGCGCGGCCCAATAGCTTCGGGGTGGGCGCATCCCTTGCCCAAAAAGGGGAGTTTGCGGAATTTCAGGCCGGCATCTCGCCCGGGCAGGTAAAGACGTCGGTCATCAAGAGAGAGGAGACGACTCTGGGCAAAGTCGACCTGACGGAGGCGGACCTGATCGTGGCTGGTGGCCGGGGATTGAAAGCCGCCGAGAATTTCCGGCTCATCGAAGAGTTGGCCCGGACGATCGGCGCCACCGTGGGGGCAACGAGGGCCGTTGTGGATGCCAAGTGGCGGGACCAGGCAGACCAGGTCGGCAAAAGCGGGAAAACCGTTTCTCCGAAACTCTATATGGGGGCGGGCATTTCCGGAGCGATCCACCATATCATGGGCATGGACACAGCCAAGGTTGTCCTGGCCATCAACAATGATCCCCATGCAATTATCTTTAACTATGCAAATTACGGTATCGTGGGAGACCTCTTTGAGGTATTGCCGGCGATGACTGAGGAACTGAGAAACAGGCTCGGGAAATAGAGTTGTTTCTATGGATAAGGTAGATGCGATCATCGTGGGTGGGGGACTGGCCGGGTTGACGGCGGCCTACCATCTCGCCACTGCCGGCCGGCAGGTCATTCTGCTGGAGCGTGGGGACGCACCGGGGAGTAAAAATGTGACCGGCGGCAGGATTTATGTGGACCCCATAAAAGACTATCTGCCCGGGATCATTGCGGAGGCGCCCTTTGAGCGGCATGTCGTGAAAGAGATCATAACGGTTCTCGATGACGACGCCTCCGTGCAGTTAGAATATGCCAATGACCGTTGGCGCAGCGAGCCGTACATGAGCTATACCGTGCTGAGGGCGACCTTCGACGGCTGGTTGGCGGAAAAAGTGAGCGAAAAGGGCGCCTTTGTCATCCCGAAAAAGAAGGTCGATGACCTGTTGTGGGAAGAGGACCGCGTGGTGGGCATCAAGGCGGGAGACGAAGAGATCGGGGCCCACATCGTTATTGCGGCAGACGGAGCGCTCTCCTTCATGGCGGAAAAGGCCGGGTTGAGAAAGCCCCTGGAGCCGCGAAACTACGCCGTGGCCATCAAGGAGATTTACCGGCTGGACGAAAAGACCATCGACGATCGTTTCGGTCTGCAACCAGGGGAAGGGACGGCCAATCTCTTCGTCGGCGCCATTACCAGGGGCATGTTCGGGGGAGGATTTCTCTATACGAATCGCGATACGCTCTCGCTGGGGATCGTCGTCGGCATCGGCGACCTTATCCAGCAGAAGGACCCCGTTGCTGCCTCTCTGCTTATGGAGGAGTTCGCAGCCCGGCCGGAGGTGCAAAGATGGATAAGGGGGGGCGAGTTAAAAGAATATGCGGCCCATATCATTTCTGAGGCCGGAGCGGGAGGCATCCCGAAGCTGTACACCGGAGGAATGCTCGTCGCCGGCGATGCCGCCGGTTTCTCACTCAATCTCGGGCTGACGGTACGGGGCATGGAGTTCGCCGTTGCCTCGGGGGCGATAGCAGCCGGGGTGGCGGATGAAGCCCTCGCAAAAGGGGATCTATCGGCGGCTTTCCTCTCCCGCTATGAGCAGAAGCTTAAAGAGAGCTTTGTGCTCTCTGATATGGAGACCTTCCGCCACGCAAGAGATGTGCTTGAAAATAAAAGGCTGTTCACTGTATATCCCAAATTCCTTTCCGAACTCCTCGCGGCGCTGTTCACCATCGGCAAGGGTAAAAAGGAGCCCTTGTACACGAGCGCCAAGGCGGCAGTTAGGAAATACATCCTCAACTGGGAAGGGTGCAAGGACTTGTTTAGCGTGAGGAAAATGTAGTCATGAAAGTGGAAGAAAAGATAGCACTCGATGCGATCAAGAACGACCGCGAGAGTCACATCAAACTCGACCAGAAAATCTGCGGAACCTGCCGGGAGCGGATGTGCATCCCCGTGTGTCCCGGCCATCTCTATTCCTTAAATGAGGAGACGGGCGACATGGTGGTCGAATATGCGGGCTGCCTGGAATGCGGGAGCTGCAAAATTGCGTGCATCTATAAGTCCATTGACTGGGATTACCCGGCGGATGGATGCGGTGTCCAGTACAGATACGGTTAAGGAGGCGGCATTGGCGGCAAAAAATATCCGGATACTCATAGCGAAACCAGGCCTCGATGGACATGACCGGGGGGCAAAAGTCGTGGCGCATGCGCTCATGGAGGCGGGCATGGAGGTCATCTACACGGGCCTTCATCAGACTGTGGACCAGATCGTATCGACTGCCCTCCAGGAAGATGTGGATGTGATCGGGCTTTCCATCATGAGCGGCGCCCATATCCCCATCATCGAAAAGCTCGTGAAGAAGGCCCGCGAGGCAGGCATTGACGACAAGATGATCGTCGTCGGCGGGGTGATCCCCATCCGCGACATTCCGCGGCTGAAAGAGCTGGGGGTACGGGGTGTATTCCCCGGCGGGACGCCGTTTGCGGAGATTGTCAGCGTAATAAGGGAAAATGTGGAACGCGGTCAGGAGGAGAAATGGGCGTAGCAAAGTACACCAAGGATGCGAAAGGCCGGATTACCGATGTAACCCTGCAGTCGGGCATCCATGTCAAACCCTTCTATGGTCCCGAGGATCTTGAACGGGTCGGGTTTTCCTACGAGAAGGACCTCGCCGACCCCGGCGTTTACCCCTTCACGAGGGCCATCCATCGCCAGGGCTACCGCAGCCGGGCATGGACGACCAGGCAATACACCGGTTTCGGGACGTCCTACGAGACGAACGAACGCTTCAAATTGATGATATCCCACGGCCAGACGGGCCTGAACGTGGCCTTCGATCTGCCCACACAGATGGGCTACGACTCCGATGATCCCATGGCGGAAGGAGAAGTGGGTCGCGTCGGGATGGCGGTCGATTCCCTGCGCGACTTTGAGGTGGCATTCAAGGACATCAATCTGGCCGAAATCGGATCAGGTCTGACCATCAACGCCGTCGCCTCGATCATGCTGGCCATGTACCAGGCCGTGGCCGAAAAATACGGCTATGATGCCAAGGTGATTTCCGCTACACCTCAGAACGATATTTTGAAGGAGATGATCGGGAGGGGGGCGTGGATTTTCCCGGTGGAGCCGGCGGTGAAGCTGATCGGCGATACCATCGAATATTCCATGACGACCATGCCGCGGACCAATCCGGTTTCCGTCTGCGGGTATCATATCCGGGAGTCGGGGGCCACGCCTGCGCAGGAGATCGCCTATGCCATCCTGATTGCCAATGCCTACATTGATAATGTGCTGCCGCGAGGTTACGATGTGGACGAATTTGTGGGCCGGTTCTCTTTTAACTTTAATGTTTTCGGCAATATCTGGGAACAGGTGGCGAAGTTCCGGGCCGCCCGGAAACTCTGGGCGAGGAACCTGAAGGAGAAATACGGCGTGAAGAAGGAAGCCAACATGTTCCTGCGCGGGCTTTTCGGCGGCGGCGGCTTCGGCCTCACCAAGGCGCAGCCGGAGAACAACATCATGCGCGGCGCCTACTACGCCCTCTCCGCAGCCTTGGCCGGGGCTCAGACCATTGCCCTTTGCAGCTACGACGAGGCATATACCATTCCGACCCCCCACTCGGCCGTTATTTCGCTGCGGACCCTGCAGCTCCTGATGGACGAGATAGGCTTGCGGGATACCGTTGATCCGCTGGCGGGAAGCTACTTTATCGAGACGCTGACGAAGGAGATGGAGGGGAAGATCGAGGAGGAGATGGCAAACATCGGGAAGGTGGGCGGGATTATCCCGGCGGTCGCCACGGGATACATCCAGAAGCTTGTCTCCCGGCAGGCCTACGCTTTCGAAAAAGGGATCCAGTCCGGGGAGCTCCTCAAGGTGGGCGTCAATATCCATACCGAGGGAGAGTCGAAGGACGTGGAGCTGCACGAATATACCGGGGAGACCGCGGAGAGGCAGATCGAGGAACTGAAACGGGTCAGGCGGGAAAGAGACCAGCGCGAGACGACCCGTACCCTCCTGGATCTGGAGAAAGCGACCCGGGCGGGCAAGAACGTCATGCCCTATCTGGTCGATTGCTGCAAGGCCTACGCGACGGTAGGCGAGATGACGAAAATATTCCGGGACATCTACGGAGAGTTTAAAGAACCGGGTTTATTCTGAAGACGCAGCCCGAACGGCTGACTGGGGAGATATGGATGAAAGACAAGCATTACCGGCTGGGCTGTGACATCGGCGGCACGTTCACCGACTTTGTCCTTCTTAACGATCAAACCGGGGAGATCAAGACCGGCAAGTGCCTGACCACTCCCGGTGATCCCTCGGATGCCGTTGAAGCGGGGATAAGAGAGTTGGAGAAGACGGCGCCGGACTTTGTCGCCCGATTGGATGAGCTGATTCATGGCACGACCCTTGTCATCAATTCCATCATCGAGAGAAAGGGCGCCAGAACAGGGCTCATCACTACAAAGGGCTTCAGGGACATCCTGGAAATTGGCCGTGAGATGCGCTACGCTCCCTATGACGTATTCGCCGAATTCCCCCAGCCTCTGGTCCCCAGAAGGTATCGCCTCGAAGTGAACGAAAGGGTCCGCAGCGATGGGAGCGTCATCAAAGCCCTGGACCGGGAAGAAGCAAGACAGACAGTCCGCGCCCTCCTCAAGATGGGCGTGGAGTCTATTGCCGTCTGTCTCATTAATTCCTTTGAGAATCCAACCCATGAGCTGATGATCGAAGAGATCATCGCGAGCGAAGCCCCGGGGATCCCCGTCTCGATTTCCTACCGCGTCCTGCCGCAGATCAAGGAGTATGAGAGAACGAGTACCACCGTTACCAATGCCTACGTCAAGCCCCTTACGGGCCGGTATCTGTCCAAGCTGGCCGGCCGGCTGAAGTCGATCGGCTTTCAGGGCAAGCTCTTTATCATGCTTTCGAGCGGCGGCGTGACCTCGGTCGAAACTGCGGCCGAGTTTCCGGTCCGAATCATCGAGTCGGGACCGACCGCGGCCGTCATTGCCGGCCAATACTATGGCAAGCACTTCAATATTTCGGAGATGTTCTGTTTCGACATGGGGGGCACGACGGCCAAGTCTTGCCTGATCCAGAAAGGGGTAGCCGGCGTCGTGCCGACCTTCGAGGTTGGACGCGTCCAGCGGTTCATGAAGGGGAGCGGTCTCACGATCCAGGTGCCCGTTGTCGACCTGATGGAGATAGGAGCGGGCGGCGGCAGCATTGCGAAGGTAAGCAAGATGGGTACGCTGCAGGTGGGGCCGGAAAGTTCCGGGGCGGCGCCCGGACCTATCTGTTACGGGAGGGGAGGCACGGACCCCTGCGTGACCGACGCCGATCTTCTTTTGGGTTATCTGGACGAGGAATATTTCCTCGGCGGCGAGATGAAGCTCGACAAGGAGGCGGCCCGGCGCGGTGTGGAGGAAAAGATTGCCAAGCCCCTCGGGGTCTCCTACATCCAGGCTATCTGGGGGATCCATGATCTCATCAACGAGACGATGACCGGGGCCGCCAAGACGCATATTGCGGAAAAAGGCGGTAATCCCAGGATCGTAACGATATCCGCCTTTGGAGGGGCGGGGCCGGTTCACGCCTATGGCCTGGCGAAGAAACTGGGCGCCCCCCGGATGTTGATACCGCCGAATGCCGGGGTAGGTTCGGCCATGGGCTTTTTCACCGCCCCGCGGGCCTTTGACCTTCTCCGCAGCCACAAGGTTTCCCTGTCGGCCGTCGCCTTCCCGGAGATAGAAGGCATCTTCCGGGGGCTGGAGTCGGAGGCGGCGAAAATCCTGAAGAATGAATCTGCAGACGATGCCATCCGCTATGAGCGATCTCTCGACATGCGCTTTGTGGGACAGGGTGCGGAGATCAATGTCCCCCTCCCGGCAGGGGACTTCACCAGACTGCAGAGAACGGACGTGCGGAGATCCTTCGACGATGTCTATGAGAAGCTCTACGGCAGGACCTATCCGGAATCCGAGGTGGAGTTCATAAATTTCAAGGTGCGGGCCAGCCTCCCGGAGCGGCTTCTGCAACTGCCCAAACTTGAGGCGAAGAAGGGGCGGTCCCTCGACGGGGCGATCAAGGGAAAACGCCAGGCCTACTCGCCGATGGCCGGGGATTTTATCCCCTATACGGTTTACGATCGATACAAACTCTTTCCTGAAGCTCGGTTTCAAGGTCCGGCCATTATCGAAGAGAAGGAGTCGACCCTTATTGTGGGCGAGGATGCCCGCGTGTCGACGGATGAGTATGGATTTCTATGGATCGATCTTGAGGAGGGATGAAAATGGGGCAGGCGTTCGATCCGATCACGTTAGAGATATTATGGCGCAGACTTATTTCCATTGTAGATGAGGCCGACGGCAGCGTCGCCCGGACGGCCTTTTCGAGTCTGCTCCGGGATGCCCATGATTACACCTGCATGTTCACCGACAGGAAGGGGCGGGAGCTGGCCCAGGGTAGTTTTGCCACCCCCGGTCAGTCGGGGGCCATGGCCCTGGGAGTAAAGAACCTCATCAACAGGTTCCCGGCAGACCATTACCACCCGGGCGACGCCTTTATCACGAATGATCCCTGGGCGCTGGCCGGCCATCTGAATGATGTCTGCGTCATGAGCCCCATCTTCTACCAGGGTCAATTGGCCGCCTTTACGGCCTGCGTTTTTCATCACTCCGATATTGGCGGTCGTGTCTCTTCCGATAACCAGGACGTTTTTGAAGAAGGCCTTTTTATCCCCGTTGTGAAGCTCTATGACCGGGGGGAACTGAACCAGTCGGTCATGGATATGATCCGGTGGAATGTCCGTACGCCTGATGAGGTTATCGGGGATATCCGGTCGCAGATCGCGGCGAACCATGTCTGTGCGGAAAAGATATGCCAGATGCTCAAAGAAAGCGGCCTCGAAAGCCTGGATGACCTGGCGGACCAGATTATCAGCCTCACCGAGAAAAGCATGCGGAAGGAGATCGAAAAAATCCCCGACGGCGCCTATCTGGCTAAAGGCATTGTCGAGCAGATGAAGGCCAAGGAAGACATCCTTATCCAGGCGAAGATCGAGGTAAAAGGAAGCGATATCAGCGTGGATCTCGCCGGCTCTTCGGGGCAGGTGAACTGGGGCGGCAACGTAGTCTATAATTTCACCTATGCCTATGTATTCATGGCGATCAAGAGCATGTTCGCCCCGGATATCCCGAACAACGAAGGATGTGCCAGGCCGATACGCCTGAGCGCCCCGGAGGGCAGTGTTGTGAACTGCAAGTTTCCGGCCGCTGTGGCCGCGCGGCTGGTGGTAGGTCATTTCATAACGGAAGTCATTTACCGAGGCCTGTCCGGCGTCCTGCCCGGCAGCGTGATTGCCGGATCAGGCGGCACGCCGGCAGCCATGAACGTGTTTTACGGGAAAAGGAAAAACGGGAGGCCCTGGCATTCCGTGATCATCCGAGGGGGCGGCATGGGAGCGGGCGCAGCCAACGACGGCAATTACGTTTACATCTTCCCGGCAAACGGCGCCAATACGCCCGTGGAAATCTTTGAAAGCGACACCCCGCTGATTGTGGAGTGCAGAGAGCTGCTTGTCGATTCGGGCGGTCCCGGCAAGATGAAGGGGGGTCTCGGAAAAAGGGAGCTTTTCAGGGTGCCTGACGACGAATATGCCCCCCTCCCGCCCGTCAACCTGGGGATCCAGGCGGGCAGGTATGTCTACCCGGCGGAAGGGCTTTTCGACGGCAAGCCGGGCGCCAGGGCGCAGTTCCTTGTCAACGGGGCGTCCGGAAATGCCTATGGATTAACGCGGTTGCAACCGGGCGACGTGGTGACCATCGATGCCCCCGGCGGAGGCGGCTACGGCAATCCGCTCGCACGCGACCCCGAGATGGTGTTAAGCGACGTGATCGAGGGTTATGTCAGCCTGGAAAGCGCCGCTGCCGACTATGGCGTTGTGATCAACCCGGAGACGCTGGAGATTGATTGGCCGGGGACCGATAAGGCTCGGGGCCGGTGAGGGGGGCAAGCATCGCCAAAAGTAACGCGATAGGGTCCTGTCTTGCCTTGACAGTTTTATATAACATGAGCAAGTCATTGCGCACAAAGTGGCAAAGCAAGACCCCAGGAACCCTCGCTGGAGGAGGCCCTCGCCGCGGCGACAAATCCGAGTAAAAATTTGGCATGAAAATGATCGGCCTCGTCAGAGTATCGTTAATGAAATCATATTGTTTAATCACTTCAGTGCACTGAAGTGACTTCGAAATTCGCGAGGAGCGCCTCGGTGGATGGACCCTTTTGGGGGTACAATCGCACCTGAAATGAGTACAGCACGGAACATACATCGCCGTCAAGATCAGCCTTGGTAAGTATGCGCTCCCTGCGCCCTACTATGAGCAGGCGGCGGTGGCGTGAAAGGAGTGGTGTATGAGAAAACTTGCAACAATTCGTAAGGTTGACGAGATACGGCCGATCTCGGGGGCCGATGCGATCGAACTGGCGGTCTTCGGCGGATGGCAGGTCGTGGTGAGAAAGGCGCAGGAGATCAGTCCGGGAATGCCCGTGGTCTATTGTGAGATCGATTCGGTCTTTCCCGAACAGCCGCAGTACGAATTTTTGCGGCAGGACAAGTTTCGCCTGCGGACCAAAAAGTTTCGCGGCGCCGTGTCGCAGGGGATTGTTTTCAAGATCGACGAGGTGCTGCCGGGCGGGCAATATGCCGCTGGCGACGAAGTGACCGAGATTCTTGGTATCACCCTGTACGAACCGCCAATCCCGGCATCCATTGCCGGCGAGGTCGTCAGCCCCTACCCTGGCAGTGTGCCGAAAACCGACGAGGAGCGGGTGCAAAACCTTGATCTTGCCGATTTTACCGGCATCTCTTTCTTCGTCACAGAGAAGGTTGACGGCACATCGGGCTCGTTTATCCTTGACGAGGCGGGCCTCCATGTCTGCGGAAGGAACTGGGAGTTTCGCGAAACCCCCGAGCAGACCTTCTGGAAACTTGCCCGACAATATGACATTGAGGCGAAACTGCGCGCCTGCCATGCCCGGTCGGGAAGTTATCTCGCTCTGCAGGGTGAAGTGCTTGGCTATGGCATCCAGTCGAATGTTTACGGGCTGAAAGGGCAGGATATCTTCATCTTCAACATCTTTGATATCACACAGCAACGCTATCTTTCAGCCACGGCCTACCGCGCGCTGCTCGACGAGTTCGGCCTCAAAGGTGTGCCTGTCGTATCCGAACGCTTTTCCATAGACGGCTTCGATCATGCCCAACTCCTCGCCTATGCCGAGGGCAAATCGCTCCTCAATCCGCAGGCGGAACGTGAGGGGGTGGTCTTCCGCTCGGTGGACGAGACGCCGTCCAATCAGGGCAAGATATCGTTCAAGGCCATATCCAACAAGTACCTCCTGAAACACGGCGGGTGAGGAGACAAACGGCCCCAACGGCGGAGAGGAATTCAAGCCAAGATCTTATTGACAACCAATTCTCTACTGCTTATACTGCGCCATCACAAAGGCAAATTGGCAATTTATTGAACTTTTCCCAACAAATAAAGAGAGTGGCCTGAATACTTTGGCGATTGAAATTATAATGCCGGTTGCAGAAAGTGTATCCGTAACAGATGATACACTGAGTGTTAATCTTAGTGACGGCAGAACCATTTTAGTTCCCACTGCCTGGTATCCCCGTCTGCTGTGTGCTAAGCCGGCGGAAAGAAATAATTGGCGGCTGATTGGAAGGGGGGACGGGATTCATTGGGAAGATATTGACGAGGACATCAGCATAGAAGGTCTATTGGCGGGAAAACAATCCGGGGAAAGCCAAACATCATTTAAAAAATGGTTTGAGGCAAGACAATCACGCTAAACATTCATATAAAGGTCAGTGGGCGGCTAATCGCCGCCGTTGACCGCTATGAAGACCAGGATCTCAAGTCTTGAACTCGCCGCCCTGGACGGGGAGGAGAAGATCCGCCTAACCGGTGAAATCGATCAATTTAGCCAGGAATTGGAGGCTCGCTTGAACGAAATGATTAACCGGTTGCGACCAATCCAATTGGCCTGACAGCGGGCATCGTGGAGGATGAAAACGGGGAACACTGTCGTCAGTTCATTAAGCGCATCATGAAGTTAACCTCTGCCGGAGCTCCGGCAGAGAATAAAAAAAGCTTATGAATCCCCAATGGCTTTGTCCATATTCGATGTTGGTTATTTGTGGAGATAGAAAACCATGAAGCATTCGGATTTCCGGATCGGTACGGAGTTTTTCACGGGGACTGGGAGATGGCGCTGTACGGATGTTGGCACCCGCGTGATCACTGCGATTTCGCTGGAGCCGAGGCAGATGGTTCGTATGCGGGGTGGTGCGCATGGCGATCAAGCAGATGAGATCTTTGTCAGCAATGATCCACTCGATTTTGTTGGGCCGCCGTACATGGTAGTTGAGCACGTATTTGATGAGTATGATCTGGATGGTTGCTATGCCACAAAAGATGAGATTCCAGGCTGACAGGGTATTAATGATCGCCTTAATGCTTTGATTGCTGAGAATTTGAAGAAGGTGTGACAACGGGATAGGGATATGTATTTCGAGTAACAAACCATGAAACACAAATTTTTGCTTTGTATGGACAACGAGGGTTACGAAGCATCTTTGGAGATGCGTAAATTATATGAGAAGATTTCTGACAAGGAGGCTGAGCGCCACCATCAGGTGAGGGTTATAGATGAGTCGGGGGAGGATTATCTGTACCCTTCCCAGTTTTTTGCGGATGTCAGACTTTCAACTCAAATAAGAGACAAAATTATTGAAAAAACAGCATGACAAGGCAATCCAGCCGACTCGTTCCCCTCGCGGCTGATTTGCAGTGTTATGCGTCTGAATGTTGCCGGTAACCGGGAATAAGGATTGAGCACTTATGAGTAAGACATTCGACCAAGGCAAAGATGAAGTTGCAAAGCTGTGTCGGTATTTTGCTACGAACCAGCAGTCATTCCTTGCCCCTGGGGTCAAGGAAGCCCATGTCCGCCAGTCGCTCATAGACCCTTTTTTCGAAGCCCTTGGTTGGGATGTGCGCAACGACTCCATGACCGCCCCCCAATATCGCGAAGTCATCCCCGAAGACAGCCTGGAAGTGGAAGGCCAACAGAAGGCGCCCGACTACACCTTCCGCGTCGGCACGTTGCCGAAGTTCTACGTCGAAGCCAAGAAGTGCGGCGTCAATATCAGCGCCGATCCGGCGCCGGCCTATCAACTTCGCCGCTACGGCTTCAGCGCCAAACTTGCCCTATCCATCTTGACCGACTTCGACGAACTTGGCGTGTATGATTGCGCCTCTCGCCCGCGACCCAACGATAAGGCGAGCCATGCCCGTATCCAGTATTTCGGGTTCACAGAATATCCTGACCGTTGGCGGGAGATTTGGGGCGTGTTCTCGCGCGAGGCCGTCTGGTCCGGGTCGTTCGACCAGTATGCCGCCTCCAAACGCAAGCGAGGCACCTCCGAGGTTGACAGCGAGTTTCTGAAGGATATCGAAGGCTGGCGCGATGTACTGGCACGAAACCTCGCCCTGCGCAACGGCGATTTGTCGGCAGACGACCTCAACTCCGCCGTTCAACGGATCATTGACCGGATCGTCTTCCTGCGGATGGCCGAGGATCGCGGACTGGAGCCTGGCGGGCAACTGCTTAAACTCTGCGCACAGCCGGACATCTACGACCGTTTTATGAGAGGATTGTGCCGCAAGGCCGATGAGAAATACAACTCCGGCCTGTTCCACTTCCAGAAAGAACCCGGCGTCTCGGATGCGCCGGACACGCTCACGCCGCGTCTAACCGTGGACGACAAGGCCCTCAAGCCCATTCTCCAAAGCCTCTACTTCGAGCATGGCAGCCCGTACAACTTCGGCGTCCTGCCCGTGGAAATCCTCGGCACGGTGTACGAACGCTTCCTCGGCAAAGTCATCCGCCTGACCGCCGGACACCAGGCCAAAGTCGAGGAAAAACCCGAAGTGCGCAAGGCCGGCGGCGTGTACTACACCCCCGCCTATATCGTGAACTACATCGTTCTCAACACCATCGGCAAACAGATTGAAGGCAAAAGCCCCGCCGATCTCGCCGGCGGCAAAACCACGCCCCCCTTCCGCGTGCTCGACATGGCATGCGGCAGCGGCTCCTTTCTCCTCGGTGCCTATCAGGCACTGCTGGATCATTGCCTGATGTGGCATCAAGCCAACCTCTCCCCCAAACACGCCAAGGCCGTTTATCAGAACGCCAAAGGTGAAACCCGTCTCACCATCGCCGAACGTAAACGCATCCTCACCACCCACATCTACGGCGTCGACATCGACCGGCAGGCCGTCGAAACCACCAAACTCTCGTTGCTGCTGAAGGCCCTCGAAGGCGAAAACGACGCTTCCCTCTCCCAGCAGATGACCCTATTCCACGAACGCGCATTGCCGAATCTATCCCACAACATCAAATGCGGAAACTCCCTTATCGCCTCCGATTTCTCGATGGTCCCCGAAGACATCGTCCGCGTCCGCGCCTTCGACTGGCCCGCGCAGTTCCCCGACGCCATGAAAGCCGGCGGCTTCGACGCGGTTATCGGGAATCCACCGTGGGGTGCGCTGTTCTCCGAATCCGAATTAGAATACCTACGTAATCATCATCGTGCGATCATCGTGCGGATGGTTGATTCGTTCATGTATTTCGCGCACGCAAGCGTGGAACGATTGAGGCAGGGCGGCTTCTTCGGAATGATCCTCCCTGACGTGATGCTCTATCAAACCGACACTCAACGACTGCGTCAGTTTTTCACAGAGAAAACGTCGCTGACTCAAATCTGCAACATGGGTGATGTCTTCAACCAAGTCACCCGCCCTGCCTGCATTGTTGTGTGTCTTAATGCAATCAACTCCACGCAGAAGGTTTCGGTTGCGGACTTCGCATCTGTGCCGAAAGAGGAGAAGCCGAGAAGAATCGCAGACAGGT
>JAHIMW010000164.1 GCA_018896355.1 Pseudomonadota bacterium | reverse complement strand
GGCCGGGGTCCTTCCCCGGCGGGCTGGTTCTCCCGGATCTCCTTTTTCTCGGGCGGAGTAGCGGGTTTTCCACCCCGCTCGGGATTTTTTTTCAGCGTCAGCGAGATCCGCTTCCGCTCCAGGTCCACGGCGAGGACGGTCACCTCGACGGGCTGCCGGACCTTAAGCACCGCGCCGGGGTCCTTCACAAACCGGTCGGCGATCTGGCTCAGATGGACAAGGCCGTCCTGGTGGACGCCGATGTCCACGAACGCCCCGAAGGCGGTCAGGTTCGTCACGATCCCGGGGAGCTTCATTCCGGGCGTCAGGTCCTCCATCTTCTCGATCCCCTCGGCGAACCGGAAGGCCTCGAACCGTTCACGCGGGTCGCGGCCGGGCCGGGCCAGTTCGGCGAGGATGTCGTTCAGCGTCGGAAGGCCGACCTCGTCCGTGACGTACCGGGTCGGATCGATCCGTTTCCGGAGGGTCTCGTCCTGCATCAGGTCGGTGATGGAGCAGTTCAGGTCATCTGCCATCCGGTCGACGATTGCATAACTTTCGGGATGGACGGCGGAGGCGTCGAGGGGGTTCTCCCCGTTGCGGATCCGGAGGAAGCCGGCGGCCTGCACGAAGGCCTTCGCCCCGAGACGGGGCACCTCTGTCAAGGCCGTGCGCGATGGGAAAGGGCCATGCTCGTCGCGACCTGCGCCTCTCCGATCCGGAGTTCGGCAGCGATCTTTCGATGATAGCGTTCTGCGGGGGGTGCCGCTGGTGCGTCGTTCTTTGAGGGTTCCGTCATGATTCTTGCCGCCTTTCAGGGTATTGCGATGCTGCGCACTCTCATACCACAGGGAAGGAGGCTTTTTGAAATGAAATGTTTGAATTATAATGGGACTTTTGCGAAGTCGTCAAAATAGGCGTCCTTGAAATCGTACCGGCAGTATGGTAGAGGGGACAAAACGACGCGGAAAAGAGACGGGATCATCCATGCCGGTTTATGAATACATCGCACTGGATACGGACGGCCACAGGCGGAAGGGGATTATCGATGCGGGGAGCGTCGTCGCCGCGCGCCAGAAGCTCCGCGAGACGGAGATCTTCCCGGTGGAGCTCTCCGAGGCCTCCGAACAGAAGCGGGAGGAGACTGCCGCCCGGGGAGGCGCCGTCCGGCTCTTCCGAAGGGTCGGCCTCCAGGAACTGGCCCTGATGACAAGGCAGCTTGCAACGCTCATCGGGGCGGGGCTGCCGCTCGTTCCCTCCCTCTCGGCGCTCGTCACCCAGATCCGGAATCCGCTGCTCAAGACGACGCTCGCCCAGATCCGGGAGGAGGTCAACGAGGGGAACAGCCTGACCCAGAGCATGTCTCATTTCCCCAAGATCTTTCCACCATTCTACATCAACATGGTCCGGGCGGGGGAGGCGTCGGGGACGGTCAACCTCGTTCTGGATCGGCTGGCCGATTTCCAGGAAGGCCAGCAGGCCATGAAGACGAAGATCCGGTCGGCGCTTGCCTACCCGCTCTTCATGTTCTTCATCGGCAGCGGCGTCCTTTTTTTTCTGGTGACCTTCGTCGTGCCGAACATCACGAACATCTTCCGGGAGATGCATCAGACGCTGCCGGGGATCACCGTTTTTCTGATCTTCGTGAGCGGCTTTATGAAATCCCTCTGGTGGGTCCTCCTGCTCATCCTGCTGGCCGGCATCGTCGGCGTGCGCTATGCGATCCAGAAGACCGAACAGGGACGCCATCTCTGGGATCGACTGAAGCTCAATGCGCCGCTCTTCGGCGACCTGAACCGGAAAATCGCCGTGGCGCGCTTCAGCCGCACGCTGGGGACGCTGCTGCAGAGCAGCGTGCCGCTACTCTCGGCGCTTGAGATTGCCCGGAACGTCGTGGACAACCGCTTGATCGCCGATGCGATCCGGCGGGTATCCAAGGATGTTGAAGAGGGACAGAGCCTCTCCGCCCCCCTCTCCCGGAACGGATTTTTCCCCCCCATCGCCGTCGAGATGATCTCCGTGGGGGAGCAGAGCGGCAATATGGAGACGATGCTCTTCCGGGTCGCCGATGCCTACGAGAAGGAGGTGGAGGCCAATATCCTCCTCGTAACCTCCCTGTTGGAGCCGGCGATGATCCTCGTGATGGGGGCCGTGGTCGGGTTCATTGTCGTGTCGATCCTGCTGCCGATCTTCGAGATGAACCAGCTTATCCGGTAAGGTTGGGGTCAGGTCTTGGGTCTTGAATTTGAGCAGTTTGAAATTCAAGACCCAAGACCTGACCCCCAAAAAGGAGACATGCATGAGAAAAATGAGGCGCAATGAGAAGGGTTTCACACTGATCGAGCTGATGGTGGTCATCGTCATCCTCGGCATCCTGGCCGGCCTGATAGTTCCCCGGATCATGGGGCGGCCGGACGAGGCGCGGCGGGCGAAGGCGCGAATACAAATCGAAAGCATTGAAACGGCTCTGAAACTCTACAAGCTGGACAACGGAAATTACCCCACGACGGAACAGGGGCTCCAGGCGCTGGTTGAACCGCCGGCGACGGGCTCGCCGCTTAAAAATTGGCGCCAGGGGGGCTATCTTGAAAAGGGCAAGGTTCCCAAGGATCCGTGGGACTATGACTTCATCTACCTCTCCCCCGGCGCTCACGGGGATTTCGACCTCGCTTCCCGCGGCGCCGACGGCGAACCGGGCGGGGAGGGAAAGAACAAGGATGTCAACAGCTGGGAAACTGACTGAGCGCGGATACACGCTGATCGAACTCTCCGTGGTCGTCCTGCTCATCGGGATGATGTTGTTTCTGGCCGTCCCGCGGGTGCGCGACAGCCTGCTCAACGACGACCTCAAGGCGACCACCCGGCAGATCGTCGGCGTCGCAACGGAGATGAGAAACGAGGCGGTCCGCGAGCAGGTGGATTATCTCCTCCACCTCGATCTTGCCCAACCCGGCTTCTGGACCTACAGCGCCGATACCACCGCCGAAAAGCGGGCCGAGCTCCGCAAGGGGGCGGTCCGCTTTCCCGACGGGATCCGAATCGCCGATGTCCGGCAGCCGCCGGAGGTCCGAAAAACGGAAGGGGAGGTCGTTATCCGTTTTTTCCGCAAAGGGTACGTGGCGCCCACCGTCGTCCACCTCGTTAAATATGATCGGGCCTTTACCCTCGTTTTCAACCCCTTTCTCCATGCGGTCAGCGTCTATGAGAAGTATGTCGATTTCACCTTCAATGAGGATGACCGTGCCGCGGGTCTATGATGCAGGATTTACGCTGCTGGAGGTGATGATCGCAATGGCGATTCTGGCCATCACCCTGGTCGCCGTCTTCCAATCCCAGTCCCAGAGCATTTCGATGGC
>JAHIMW010000163.1 GCA_018896355.1 Pseudomonadota bacterium | reverse complement strand
GCTTAGTTCTTCAAGCGTCAATCCAAAATTGTTTTCAATCCGTTGAATGCTTTCATATTCTTCCGTTGAACAACTTCGGATTGACGCTTATTCGAAAGCATGTATGCCCGTCAAAACCCTGTAATGCTTGACTTCAGGAAGCTATACGTAACAAAATCTGATTTTCTTATAAATGTTGATATGTTACGTTGTGTTTACTTTGTCTATAAATTTGGAATTGATGTATGGTTTGAGTCTTCCGCCGCTGTACGCACTCTGGGGCCTTTGAATTTCTGCCCTTCCAGAGGAGCGTAGCGACGAAGCAATCCGACGCAGTCGTTGCGAGGGCTTCCGCCCGAAGCAATCTCATCAATGCAGTAACTTCTGGGATTGCTTCGTCGGCCTTTGGCCTCCAATGACAAATGGCGAGTTTTCAAGGTCTCACTCTGTGCTTTCACCTATCGGTGAGCGCCGGCAAAGGAAACTTTCCACAGGGAGACGTCGCTGACCGGCAAGGTCTGGCTCGTCCATGTCGTACCGTCTTCCGTATGCAAGATGACCCCTTCCGGAAGGCCCGGGTCCACGCCGTACGCCTTGAACCCCACAACCCAAACGGTTTTCTCGTCGAAACAGGTAACCCCCTCGTACTGATACTTCCCGCTCATGGGATCCATGGTGTCGCTGATGACTTTTCCATTCACCAGGTGTACCCGTATGATTCTCCCACCGCTCATTCCACCGATGTTCTGTACGGCCCATACCATGTCGTCTTCGGGTGCACAGATGTCGTCGATATCGTTAGGCCCGGACACGGCAGGTGCATCCATGCGCCAGGTGGCGCCGCCGTCCGTTGTCCGGTAGAGATTCGCGTCCAGTTTCACAGCGCTCCAGGCAATTTTAGATCTGACAATACTGACGCCCATCGGCCCACCATAAACAAGGTTGATACCGGGAAGCGGTTCCCGTCTCCAGGTACGGCCGAAATCGGCTGAATGAATCATCGCGCCGTCGCTGCTGCCGAAGTCTGCGATCCAGATGTCATCCCCCATCGCGTCGATTCGGTTGACCTCTTTGATAATCACTCCGTCGTGAGGGACAACGACCCAGTGCCGGCCGCCGTCAAGGGTACGCATGACCGTACCACCGAGAGTGACGGCCCACGCCACGCTCCGGGAAAGGCCTTTGATCCCCTTGACCGTTTCGTTAATCCCTTCCGGTAAAGGCTGTATATTCCAAGTGACGCCGCCGTCCGTCGTGTGGAGAATGGCACCGCCGGAACTCGGTCCCCCCCCTACCGCTGCCCAGGCGGTCCATTTGTCTACAGCACTAATGTCATTACCGCTCAATCCAGTCCATAGTGCCGGATTTCCTTGCTCTTCCCAGTTCTTGCCGCCGTTTGCCGTATGCAAGATGGCGGCCGTGTTGTCGGAACGGTAACCGATCGCCCAGCCCACTGGTCCTGTGATGACCGCATCGTTATCGCCGCATCCGATCATCGTCAGCAGGCCTCCTAAAACAGCGAATATCAGAAGAGCAATCTTTCTCATCATAACCTCCCTTATTACACGGGCATAGGGATCGTTCATCCCTTTATATATTTTGCATCGAAAAACAGGGGCTGGCGATGCGGTTCGGAAAGGAAGGTGGAGCGGCGGCGGCCCTTTTGAGGAATATGTTTACCTTTTAGTCGAGCCACCTGTCAAGAAGGCATTTTAAACACAAATCCCCGATGGGCCACTAATCTTTCTCCACTATTCCCAGTTGCTTCTGCATCTTTTGAAAATGCTTTCCGGCAAGGTTTATTCCCAAGGAAGGAAAAAGGCGGTTAATCCAACAAAACAGCTTCCACCACGACGGTACAATAATGATGGCTTTGTTTTTAGCAACGGAATTGATCGCCTTGTATGCAAAGACATCAGGGGGCATCTACTGCCTGGGCGGTACGTGGTGCAATGAAGTAGGATAATAACGCTGGCTATGGTTCAGGAATACCTGCTTGCCCGTCCGATGGACAGACAGCAGGCATCAATACATATAGGTATCGAAGCGGGCGTGGGTTAAGTCGGTTTCCAACAATAACATTCGCTTTTTCCGTTGCGGTTGAAGTAAACGGGGAGCCCTCTTATGGATTTCGCCCCTTCTGTCAAGGGGTATTTTTATTCGCCTTTTCCTTCAGTCTTTCAATTTCTTCGCGGTACTGCTCTGCCTGAGACTTGACCCGTTCGATCTCCTCCCGGGTCGTCTCCAATTTTTCCTCCTGCTTTTGTCTTTCCTCTCTCATGCGGTCCTCCATCGCGTCGAGACCGACATAGACCGCCAGAATTCCGGCCAGGATTAGCATGATCGGTATGCCGCCCTTCAAGATGATCATGAAGTCGCTCCACCATAGGGAAAAACCGATCACACCAAGGACGACCGATACAATACCGCTGATCATCAATGTCATCGCCAAACCTCCTGATATCCCGGGTATTCCGGGTGACGCCCGGGAATCCCGTCTTTGGGGAAAAAGTTCATCTGTCCGGGAATCCTCTATCATGGAAAGGGCGGCTTGGCAAGATGAAAGTCTGCCGCAATGACGGTGTTAATAAATGCGGTTTTTTGTCCAGTGACGATTCCTCACGGCACCGCGGGAATTCCCGAAAAAAATGCTTGATTAATGGCACTTTCCAAACTATTATTCCCAACCCGCCCCTATGCTTCGGCGCGAAGGCGCGGGCGGTCGAAAATGAATCCATCAGCAAGGAAGGTCATGACGGAACCGGATTTTAAAAAAGGGGAGGGACTGGTGCCGGTATTGGTCCAGGACCATGAGACCGGGGAGGTGCTCATGCTGGCCTACATGAACCGCGAGGCCTGGTTGAAAACCCTCGAAACGGGCAAGGCTCACTACTGGAGCCGTTCCCGGCAGAGTCTATGGCTGAAAGGAGAGACATCCGGCCATCTCCAACTGGTCCGCGAGGTTCGGCTGGATTGCGATGAGGATGCCATTTTGCTGAAGGTCGAACAGTTGGGCGGCGCGGCCTGTCACACCGGATACCGGTCCTGTTTTTACAGAAAGTGGGCCGATGGAGACTTTGTCGCCGTCGGGGAAACGGTATTTGATCCAAAAGAGGTGTATCGATGACGCTCATGGTTATGGATACCGATTGCGAGAGTATAAGATGGGCAAATTGAAATTGGGGATTCCGAAGGGGAGTCTGGAAGCCAATACGGTGGACCTGTTCAAGCGGGCCGGCTGGCGTATCACTTATGACAGCCGGAGTTACTTTCCCGACATCGACGACGATGAGCTTTCCTGCACCCTGGTCCGCGCCCAGGAGATGTCCCGCTACGTGGCGGACGGCACGCTCGATCTGGGTCTGACCGGCCAGGACTGGATCACCGAGAACGAATCGGATGTCGTGGCGGTCCAGGACCTGATCTATTCCAAGACCTCGATGCGGCAGGCGAGGTGGGTGCTCGTTGTCCGGGAGGACTCGCCCATCCGTTCGATCGAGGACATGGAAGGCAAGAATGTGTCGACGGAGCTGGTCAGCTTCACGAAGCGTTACTTTGCAGAGCGGAATATCAAGGTCAAGGTCGAGTTCTCCTGGGGGGCGACGGAGGCCAAGGTGGTCGAGGGGCTTGTGGACGCGATCGTGGAGGTCACGGAGACGGGAAGTACCATCCGGGCCAACAAACTCAGGATCATCCACGAACTGATGAGGACCAACACACAGCTCATCGCGAACCGGGAGGCCTGGGCAGACCCCTGGAAGAGGCAGAAGATAGAGCAGATCCGTCTGCTGCTCAACGGGTCCCTTGAGGCGATGGGGAAGGTGGGGTTGAAGATGAACGTTTCCCGGGAGAATCTCGGCCGGGTGGTGATCCTTCTTCCCTCCCTGAAGGCGCCGACGATCTCCGGCCTCTACTCCGATGACTGGCTTGCTGTGGAGACCATCGTCAGCGGCAACGTCGTCCGGGAGCTCATTCCTCTGCTGAAGGAAGCGGGCGCCGAGGGGATCATCGAATACCCGCTGAACAAGGTGATCTGAGAGGGGGTGTGGGCATGCGGAACGCGGTCATTGAGCGAAAAACCGCGGAGACGGAGATCTCCGTAGCGATTGATTTAGACGGAAAGGGGGAGGGACAGATCGACACCTCCATCCCCTTTCTCGATCATATGCTGAGTCTGTTTTCCAGGCACGGCCTCGTCGATCTCGACATTCGGGGCCGGGGCGACACCGCGGTCGACGATCATCACCTTGTGGAAGACATGGGAATTTGCTTAGGCCAGGCAGTCCGGAAGGCCCTCGGGGAGAGGAAAGGGATCAGCAGGTACGGCTCGTCGGTGGTTCCGATGGATGAGAGCCTCTGCAATGTGGCGATGGATCTCTCCGGTCGGCCTTATCTCGTTTGGAGAGTGGAATTCGGAGAAAAGAAGATCGGGGAATTCGACCCGGCCCTGCTCCGAGAATTTTTCAAGTCATTTTCGGATCATAGCGGAATAACATTGCACATCAACCTCAGATATGGTACAAATAATCATCATATGGCCGAGGCGATTTTCAAGGCCTTTGCCCGCGCGCTGCGCAAGGCGGCTGAGGCCGATAGACGGATCGATGGTGTTCTGTCCACCAAGGGTTCCCTGGAAGGCTGAAGGTTGACGACCTCGTAAAAAGTCTTAAAAGTCGTGAAAATAGGACGGCTTCGTAAAAAGGCCGCAGGCAAGGCGCGCGAATTCTGAGGAATGAGGCGTACCTCGGTGTACGCCGCAATGACGAAGGATGAAGCGCAACGCAGCATCCGGGCTTTTTACGAAGCCGTCAAGGTTGATAAAACTTGGATCGGAAGCTGCGGTGTAGCCCCGACAAAGAAGGAAGCTGCCTCCGTTAGAGACAAGGGGGTTGAAGCCATCGAAAAATCGTATTGTATCCGAAAGGCTATCTACAGCCTGCTGATTTTCTGTTTCCTTCAGCCGATCCTTGGCTGCCACCATCGCCGGGATGAGGGCGGCCCTGTCCCGGAGGGGAAGATCGTCTTCGACCGGATCGCCGTCGTTCCATTTCAGCAGATCATTCCGGAAGACCTTCATCAGGGTGTCGTGCGCTGCCCCCTCTGCGGGATGATCTTCATCGCAGCTAAGGCCGCCGGGAGTCCGGAAGTGGTCATAGAGGGCCGCTTCCTCGAATACCTGAAAGAAAGCAAACCGAAATTGAACATCATTGCGGGAGAACGTGTCGCCGGGGCCTACCGGCGGATTTCCACGGCGTCCCTCAAGGGTCCGCTCCGGCAGGTCTTGCGCGATGTCGGAAACGAACTGGGGGCGGAGGGGGTCGTTCTGGGGTATGTCTACCGTTTCCGGGAGAGAAAAGGAGAGTCCTTTTCCGTGGAGCAGCCGGCTTCCGTTGCCTTCGATATCCATCTGATCCGGGTTGAGGATGGGGCGCTCGTCTGGCGGGGCGCTTTTGACCGGACGCAGAGTTCGCTGATGGAGGATCTCCTGCAAGTCTCCTCTTTTTATCGGGAGAAGGGGAGGTGGGTCACGGCGGAGGAGCTGGCGGCAGGGGGGCTGCAAGAGGTCTTGAAGAGCTTCCCCGGTTTGCCGTAGCGTCGTTTTCTAAAACCATGGAAGGTCGGGCCCGCAGAATTTCCGTCATCACGGAAAGATCTGTTTTAAGGGGGGGGGGGATCTCCGGATGATTGTCATTCCCGCCATCGATCTGAAGGATGGCCGTTGTGTGCGTCTGGCCCAGGGGGACTTCCGGCGGACGACTGTTTATGCGGACGATCCGGTGGCCATGGCCTCCGTCTGGAAGCAGCAGGGCGCCGAACGCCTGCATCTGGTCGATCTGGATGGTTCGCTCGCCGGCGCTCCCCGTCATGAGGAGGTGATCCGGAAGATTGTCGCGGAGACGGGACTGCCGATCCAGGTGGGGGGAGGTATCCGGACCATGAAGACGGTGGAAGCCTATCTCCAAAGCGGGGTGCGGTGGGTGATTCTCGGCACGGCCGCACAGAGCGATCCGGGGTTTGTCCGGGAGGTCTGCCGCGCGTTTCCGGGGCAGGTGATCCTGGGGATCGATGCGGTTGGTGGGCGTGTCGCCGTTCGGGGATGGACGGAAAAGACGGAAGAGACCGCGGCCGCGCTGGCGCTCCAGTTTGTCGACGACCGGCCTGCAGCTTTGGTCTATACGGATATTGCCCGGGACGGGATGGAAACAGGCGTCAACGTCGAGGCAACGGGGGAGTTGGCCAAAGCGGTCGGGATTCCGGTGATCGCCTCAGGCGGCGTCTCCGGGATCCGGGATATCGAGAAGCTTATGCTCTTGGAAAAACAGGGTGTTTTCGGCGTTATTGCGGGGAAGGCCCTCTATACAGGCGCGTTGTCCCTCGCAGAGGCTATCGATTGCGCAAGAGGGGTGAGGCGTGAGGAGTGAGGGGTGAGGCGTACGCCAGGGTGTTTCGTCCGGGAGGAAGGAGGTGGAAAGCATGGAGGAGTGCATTTTCTGCAAGATTGCGGCGGGAACGATTCCATGCCGGAAGGTGTATGAGGATGAGCGGGTACTGGCCTTCGAGGATATCCAGCCCATGGCCCCGACCCACATTATCCTGATCCCGAAAAGGCATATTGCTACTCTGATGGACGCAGACGAGGAAGGAATGGCCGATCTCCAGGCGATGATGGCCGCGGCCCGGGCGGTCGCCCGGCTGAAAGAAGTCGATGCAAGGGGGTTCCGGCTGGTGATCAACTGTAATGAGGAGGGGGGGCAGGATGTTTTTCATCTCCACATGCACCTGTTGGGCGGCCAAAAACTCCGATGCGGTCTGGCTTGAAAATAGCGATCTCACATTGACAAAGCAGGAAGATGATCTAAGTTGTACCGTGTGGAGGCGTTAAGCCGTGACTCTGAAGAAAAAGATGGATCAGGAGATGATCCTGGCTGCCAAAGCGAAAGACAAGATCCGGCTGTCGGCCCTGCGGCTGTTGAAAAGCGGACTGCACAACCGGGAAATTGATTTGAAGCGCGAGTTGAACGAGGCCGAATTCCTCCAGCTTCTCTCCTCGATGGTCAAGCAGCGGAAGGACTCGATTGAGCAGTTTGAAAAAGGCGGCCGAACCGATCTCGTCGAAAAAGAATCAACGGAACTCAAGGTGATCCAGGAGTTCATGCCGGCTCCGATGTCGGAAACGGAACTCGATGCGATGATCGCCGAGGCGATCCGGGAGACGGGCGCCGCAAGTATACGGGACATGGGGAAGGTGATGGCGGCCCTCATGCCGAAGGTGACCGGAAAGGCCGACGGGAAAATGGTCGGAGACAAGGTCAAGGCTCGTTTGTCCGTGCAGGGGCAATGACTCCTTGAAGATTTTCTGAGTAACTTCAAAAAAGTTACTCCCTGATAAACCGCCCCGCGGGGCGTGAGTCGCTATTTTCTGAGTACGGATGGGGGCGTGGCGTTTGAAGGGTTCGATTCCCGAGGATAAGATCGAAGAGGTCCGGAGACGGACCGATATCGTTTCACTAATCGGGGAGTATGTGGCCCTGAAGAAGGCGGGCAGGAATTATCTCGGGCTCTGTCCCTTTCACCGGGAGAAGACCCCATCCTTTACGGTAAGCCCCGATAAACAGATGTTTTACTGCTTCGGCTGCAGCGAGGGGGGGAACGGCGTCTCTTTCCTGATGAAGCTGAACCATCTGACCTTTCCGGAGGCGGTCCGCCAGCTGGCGGGAAAGGTCGGGGTTGTCATTCCCGACCGGCCTTTGGGCCGCGAAGAGCGCGAACGCAGTACCCTTGGGGAACAGATCCGCCGGGTCAACGGACTTGCCGCGGACTATTTTGCAAGGGCGCTCCAGTCACCGGCAGGTGAGGGGGGAAGAGCGTATCTTCGGAACAGAGGGATCGAAGCGGAGGCCATCACCACGTTTCGAATCGGTTTTGCCCCGGATGGGTGGCAAAACCTCCTCGACTTTCTGGATAGAAAAGGGATTCCGCCGAAGCTCGTCGAACAGGCCGGTCTTGCCATTCCGCGGGCGGGAGATGGGGAGAGGGGACATTACGACCGGTTCCGCGGGAGACTGATGATCCCGATCGAGGATGTCGACGGTCACGTGATCGCGTTCGGCGGCCGCGTCATGGGTGCGGACGAGCCCAAGTACATGAATTCCCCCGAGTCGCCGGTGTACACGAAAGGAAACAACCTCTATGGGCTTTCCCGGACACGGGAGGCGATTCGGCAGGCCGGTTTTTCGCTCATGGTCGAGGGCTATTTCGACCTGATCGCCCTGTGGGGCGCAGGCATTCAAAATGTTGTGGCCACGCTGGGAACCGCCCTGACCCGGGCCCAGGTCGATCTGCTTCGGCGTTACGCACCCCGTGTCGCGGTGGTCTTCGACCCGGATGAAGCCGGCCGGAAGGCGCTCGCGAGAAGCCTGGAGCTGTTTCTGGCAGGGAATGTCCATGCAAAGGCGGTCATTCTCCCCGACGGCCATGACCCGGACGATTTCGTCCGCACCCAGGGGCGCGAAAAGATGGAGGCGCTGGTGGCCCGGGCCGAGCCGATGGTCGATTACTATATCGAAGAGATCCTCGGCGGGCGGGGGACGCTGGAGGAGGACCGGGACAAGCTCAGGGAGGCCGTTGCCTTCCTGAGCCGGATCGGGGATGCTGTCGAGAGGAACCTGTTCATCAAGAAGGTGGCGGAGACGCTGAACGTCGATCAGGAGGTCCTGAAGGTAGAGGTCGGTCGCCTCCTTTCCCATGGCGCGCCGCCGCAGGGCGCCCCGATGAAAAAAGGCTCCGAGGGGACACGATCCGGATCGTGTCCCCAACCGGATCATCTGGAGTTGAGCCTGATTCACATGATGCTGGAATGTCCGGACCGGATTCCGGCGGTGTCGGCGTCCGGGGTGATGGCCTGTTTCACATCGGAAGAGCTGAGGTCGCTGGGCGAGAGGCTTCAGACGGCTGCGGAAAAACAGGGCGGGGCGATAACGGACCTGTTTTCTCTCGTCAATGGTTTGGAAGAGGGGCCGGTGAGGGCGAGGCTCCTCGACCTGTTGATGGGGGAGAGCCCCTATCCGGAGGAACTGATTGATCGCCTGATGGCCGATACGATCCGAAAGATTTGTGATCGTTCCAACCGAAAGAGCGGGAAAATTCTGACGCGTCGGATCAAGGAAGCGGAGAAGATTAACGACCAGGGATTGTACGACCGTCTCGTTGCGGAAAAGAATCGGCTCCTTCGGGAAGAGAAGGGGCTGTCCTGAGTCATACAGGTTTTTAATGAGAAGCAGCGGCCGGCCCAAAGAGGGATGGCTGATCGACGGGGACACGATGCGGCATCATGGTGGGGACACGATGCGGCATCATGTCCCCAAGGATACCGGGAGAAACCGATATGGGAAAAGAAATCGATTCCGATGAATTCAAGAAGTTGATCACGCTGGGAGAGGAAAAGGGCTTTCTGACCTACGACGACGTCAACGATCTGCTCCCATCCGATGTCGTCTCCTCCGATCAGATCGATGATATCATCATGCTTTTCGGCGAGAAGAATATCGATATCATCGATGCGGACAAAGGGGAAAAACTGATCGTCAAGAAGGCGACGGAAGAACGGGTCGAGAGCAAGCGGGAGGATATCCTCAGCCTGCTGCCGGCGATCGGCAAGACCGGCGATCCGGTGAAGATGTATCTGCGGGAGATGGGGCTCGTTTCCCTCCTCAGCCGGGAGGGCGAGGTCGAGATCGCCAAAGTGATCGAAGAGGGCGCCCAGGAGAGCATGGAGGCCGTCTTCAGCGTGAACGTCTCCCTAAAGGATGTGGTCGATATCGGCGCCCAACTGAAGAGCGGGGAGATCCGCGTGAAGAGCGTC
>JAHIMW010000162.1 GCA_018896355.1 Pseudomonadota bacterium | reverse complement strand
GCGATCAGCCCGCATTCCTCACTCAGGGCCTCCCGGAGCGTCTGGTAGTTGTCGATATCGCCGTTCAAGGCCACATGGATGATCCCGCACCCCCCCCCGCGGGCGGAACCATTCAAAGGAACGGCAGGGGCTCGATTAATCGAACCCCTGCAATCTGTCACCGCACCAACGGGGAGACGATGCGGCATCATGACGGGGACACCTTGCCGCAAGGTGTCCCCAAGCGTAAAGTTCCCGATCGGATGACAGTTTTCTTCCGTGATCGATCCGACGGAGGCCCAGCGGGTGTGGGTGAAGGCGGTCTCGAACGCAACAGGGAGACCGGAAAAGGCATGGAACAGCCTATCCGTCGCGATGTGACGCCTCAGTTCCCGGACGTTCCGTCCCAGTTCGCCGATGATCTCGGCGGTCTTGTAGGTAAAGGAGATCGCCCGGCTCAATGGGACAGATTTGAAATCTTGTCGGGGACACGATGCGGCATCATGGCGGGGACACGATGAGGCATCATGTCCCCATGCAACCGGAGAGCAGGTGATGGATCCGTCGGCGAGATCCCCGGGCGCCATCCGCCGGTCCAACTCATCGCCCTGCCCTTTTTCCCGAAGAGCGGCCATGATCCCGTCGAAAGCCGAGGCATCCGCCGCAACGAACGAGATCTGGAGCCCCGCCGAATCGCGGCCCCTTACCTCCAGGCGATCGAGGCCATTCAGCAGGAAATTCATTTTCCGGTATTTCGGCAGCGCCTCCGGCGCCACATCGGTGACGCCCCCGGCTCCGGCCAGGCGGCAGATTTTTTCGACGTTCTCCAGGATATCCTTGTCGAGCCCCCAGACGAGATCGCGGATCACGACCAAGCCGTGGTTGACGGCCTCCAGATCGGCCGTCGAAATCCGTCCCGCCTGCTCTTCCAGCAACCTCTCCTCGACCGCGAGAAATGCTCTCATTTTCCCCGAAAGTAGGGATAAACTGTTTAGCTCACCGGTATCGTAGAATATTTTTTCAAAGGCCTCTTCCCCCTTCATGCGGAGGAGCGCCTGCTCCATCGCCTCCTGGATCGGGATCCCCCCCAGATACGCCGTGAAGGGGACGGATTTGAAATTTCGGCGGGGACACGATGCGGCATCATGTCCACATTCGAGCAGAAGGGCCGGCAGGTTCTTTTCCGCCGCCCGGGCAAAGAGCGTGGACAGGTCATCGCCCATCGCCCGGGGCGGCGTCTTTCGGCGTAGGGTCAGGATACCGGCAAGGCCGCAGCAGAGGACCGCGGGATGATGGGGAAAGAGGATCAGCGCCGGCGCATGAACCTTTTGAGGGTTGCGCCCGACATGGATCTCGCACTCCCTTAAGAAACGGACGATCCTTCGGCAAAGTCTCGGCAAGACGTGTTCCGTAGACATTATTTTCCTCTTCCCGCAATTTACGGGGACACGATGCGGCATCATGTCCCCGTTTGCGGCAGTTTTTGGCACAAACGACCCGTCACGGCGTCACCCGCGACAGGACGGGACGCGGGCGAGCGCCCTCTCAGCGACGGCATCGACCACCCGCTGGAGCCACAGCGTCCCGAGAGAAGAGAGCCCCGGGTCCAGCGACCGGATCACCCGGATATAGTCGTTTCCCTGCGCCTCCCGGACGGAGACCAGCTTTGCGAGAAATCCGTCCCGTTCCTCCCGGCCGGCCGCTTCCTCCTGACGGTCCGTCAGGCACGCCTCCAGTTCCGGCCACCGTCCCCGGAATTCCCGCTGTTGCCGGAGGATATTCCCGCGGGTCTCCCCCGGCAGGAACCTTTCGCCGAGTTCCAGCGATTTCTCCATCTTTTCCGCCAAGGCTTTGAAACGCGCCAACCGCTCCGCCACGGCCGCATCGAGGGTCTCCAGCACCCCCTGATAGAGCGCCTCCCCCAGTTCCGGATCGCCGGGAAAGGAACGGCGCACGTGAAGATACCACTGCCTCAATGCTAACAGATTCGCGAGATAGAGGATGTTGTTGGTCACCCGCCGGCGGATGTCGCCGTAGAGCCCCGGATGAAAAGGCTTCGCGGAGGCCTGCTTTCCCTCCCCCTGGAGCAATTTTCCTCCCTCGGGGCAATCCCTGCGCCAGACCTCCCCTGCGGCGATCACCGTCCCGAAACCGATCCGGGCCGGTCCCACCAGTCCTCCCTGCCCCCCGAGAAAGATCGGAGGCTCCCTCAGCATCACGCCGCGGGGGACGTCACCAAGCAGAGAGGCGGTTGCCTTGTCCTGGTTGGGGGTGTAGTTGAAATGGATGTAGGAGCTTCCCACCTCGCTGTGATCCTTGCGGCTGGTCCCCCCGGCGAGAAAGGCGTCGCAGAAGTTGATCAGGCTGCCCAGGGTGACAAACGGAAAGAGAATGGTCTGTTTCAGGCCGACGGTATGGCTCCCGTTCGCCTCCTCCTCGAGAAGGCACCCCTCCCGGACCTGGGCGCCGGACCCCATGTTCGCCCGATCCAGGAATACGGAAGAGTCGAAAAAACCCCCCTTGAGTTCCACCCCCCGGCCGAGACGGCAATCCGCAACGGCAACCGGCGTTTCGCCGCCCAGTTTCGCCCCCGATGAGATCAGGGTTTTCACCCCGTAGATCTTCGTCCCCGTGTACAATACAACCCCGTTCGTTGAAATGCGTTCCGGATCGACCTCTTCGCCGACATCGACGGAAAAGGGATTCGGAATCCGAACGCCCCTCTCCAGGAGTCTTGCCACCGGTTCCGGAAGGTTCATATCCGACACTGCTCCTCCTTCTCTTGGCCGTTTCCGCTCCGTCCTTGCCCGGAGACGCCGGACGGGGACACGATGCGGCATCATGTACCCGTTCGTCCGGCCTTTCCATCATTCCGGATCGTTATCGATGCCGAGCTTGACCATCTTCTTCTGAAAGGTGTTCCGGTTGATCCCCAGATAGGCGGCCGCAGCGCTCTTCACATGATTCGACCGCCGCAGTGCAATCCGAACGAGTCCCCTCTCCACCATGGCCAGCACCTCATCGTATAAGCGACTTCTGTCCGTCTCCGACTTGCACAGGATCGTGGCGATGTCTTCGAGTTTCTCCGCCAGAATCTCCTCGGCCACGGCGGCCGGGGTCGTCCGCCTCTCCCGCACTGTCGGGCTATCCTTGGACCGCTGCTTTTTGAGAGTCATGGATCACCGGATTCCTTTCGCCACGCCGTGTGCCAACGACTTTTAAGACTTGTTACGAGGTCATCATCCTTGCCGTCATGCCATAAAAGGCAGCATTTTGATGAGGATGATGCCGACCATGAACGCCGCTGCGGTCCACGCCAAAGCGGCGTGGACGATTCCCGACGGGGAACGTCCCGCCTGAAGGCGGACCTCTTCTTCCACCCTGGTGCGATCGACGCGGGAGACAATCTCTTCCACCAGATCGGAAAATCCCCCATAGGCGCTGGAGATGATGAAAAACCCGTGGACGGTCGTCAACAGCAGATAGACCTTGTTGTGGATGCTCAGACCGCCAACATGGGTGATCCCTTCCCAGGGGATTCCCTTTTTTCTCAACAACTTCCGAATCACAATCCCTCCCCCATCCACCGTGACCCGGCGGAGAAGACATTCTAAAAATACATAAAGGGAAGGAACGAAAAAAATGGCAAAGACGAGTCTTTCCGTTGCGGAACCTTGCGGCAGCATGGAGATGATGAAGAGAACGCAAAGCAGAAAGGCGTCGACGCCGAGCGGAACGAGAAACGCTCTTCTTATCCTGTAGATGCGCTGCGACATGCCTTCCTCCAGCGGGATCGGACCCGTTTTCAAACCGTTGGTTCCCGTCTGACGAAAGCGCCGCTTTTGCCGCCTTCCTTGGACATCAACAGAATATCTGTAAGGACCATCTCCCGGTCGACCGCCTTGCACATGTCGTAAATCGTGAGCGCTGCTGCGCCGACTGCCGTCATGGCCTCCATCTCGACGCCCGTTCGACCCACCGTTGAAACCTTCGCCTCGATCGCCACCTCGCCCGCCGCCGCATCGCACGAAAACCTGATCTCGATTCCGGTGAGTTCGAGCGGATGACACATGGGGATCAGCTCCCCGGTCTTCTTTGCGGCCATGATCCCCGCGATCCGGGCCGTGGCAAAGACATCCCCTTTCGGGATCCCCCCCTCCTGGATCAGCGCGGCGGTCTCCGGACGCATCCGGACCTTCCCCCGGGCGACTGCCCGGCGGAGGGTTGGCGCCTTGGCTGTTACATCCACCATGCGCGCCTGGCCCTTTTCATCGATATGGGATAGTTCTTTCATGGCCTGCCGTGTCGGAATCGGGTTGACTGTAAAAAATCGTGGAAAACTTAGCACAGCCATTTCCTTCCGTCAAGAACGATGCGGTCACAGAAAGATGCGGTCTGTACGCCTGGCAGGACCTATTCGCAGATATCCTCGATCTCGATCCCCATCGGCCGGATCCGGTCCGCCTGTGCGATGATCTTTTTGCCCGCCGCGCGATCAATGACGTAGAGGATCCGGCCGCCGTTTTGAGCGAAGACCTTTCCATAGGAGATGGGGACCATGGGCGAAGGATCTTCGAGGAGGGATTCTGCGATGGGGTCGGTCTTCCGGCTACCGCTCGCGAGCAGAATGACGGTACGCGCCCGGGAGACGAGTTCGACGCCCATGGAGATGGCGTACCGGGGGCTCTCTTCACGGCTCGCGAAGTGGCCGTCGGAAACGGCATTGGCGACGGTGTTGTCGTCCAGCTTAACCAGAAGCACCCGGCTGTCTGCAAAGGGGATCCCCGACTCGTGGAACGCCACGTGGCCCCGTCCGCCGACACCGATCACCTGGAGGTCTATCCCGCCCGTCCGTTCGATCTTGTCACCATAGGCGTCCAGGATCTCCCTGCGGATCCAGCGGAGGTATTCCGAACGGGCATCCGGCCGGATCACAATCGACTTCCCCTTGTCCGTCCCTTCGGCCTGCCAGTCCTCCGGATGGTCTTCCATCTCGGTGATAAGCCGATCCTGATCGATGAGCGTTCCCCAGGGGACGTTCACCTCCTGGAATTTTTTCTGCAGGAGGCCGAAAAACTCCTGAATCATGAAGAAACTGTAACTCTCCGGATGGAGGGCTCGCTGTTGGGCGTTTTCCCCGGGGAGGCCGACATATTCGTCGAGATTAAAACTCCGAATCCGCGAGGGGTCGAAAACCCCGGCATTGGCCGCGCCGGCCAGGCGTTTATAGAGCCCCGTCGGGCTGCTGCCCGTGGCAAGCCCCAGCGTAAAGCCTTCTTTCTGTTTCATGCCGGAAGTGATGCTTTCCGTAACAATTCCGGCAGCGACTTCGCTCATTTGTTCGAAATCACGGGTAATGATTACCTTGAAAGACATTTTGGTTTCTCCCTTATTCAGATGTTCAGCGTCTTTTCCACGACCTCCGCAATCTGCCGGCAGTACCTGCCGGTCTCCTCCTGCGACGGCCCTTCCACCATCACCCGGCACATGTTCTGGGTTCCCGAATAGCGGACCAGGACCCGGCCCTGGTCCGCCAGTTTCTTCTCCACCTCCTGGATGACGGCCATGATCTCCGGTACCGTGGCAATCTCCGGCCGCGACTTGACGTTCACGTTGATCAGCGCCTGGGGGAAGACTTTCATGATCTTCGCGAGTTCGGAAAGCGGTTTCCCCTCCTTCTTCATCGCTGCCGCCACCTGGAGGGCGGTGATGATCCCATCTCCCGTCGTGTGATGCTGAAGGAAGATCAGGTGGCCGGAGTCCTCGCCGCCGATCGCGGCCCCGCGGGCCTGCATCTCCTCGAGGACATACCGGTCGCCAACCTTCGTCATGATGGAGTCGATTTGGAGCGACTGCAAGGCGACGCTGAGACCGATGTTGCTCATCACCGTCCGGACGACGAGATTGTTGGCGAGGCTGCCCTCCTTCTTCTTCACGTTGGCGCAGACGGCCAGGATCTGGTCCCCGGTCAGCACCGTCCCCGTCTCGTCCACAGCGATCAGCCGGTCCCCGTCGCCATCGAATGCGAAGCCGACATCCGCCTTGGTCTTCAGGACTTCCGCCGCGAGGACCTCCGGATGCTGGGAGCCGCAGTGGAGGTTGATGTTCTTGCCGTTCGGTTCGTCGAAGAGGGTGGAGACCTCGGCGCCCAGTTCGGCAAAGGTCTCCGGGGCGACCCGGTAAGTGGCGCCGTGGGAACAGTCCAGCACGATTCGGTTTCCCTCCAGAGAATATTCCTTGGGAAAGGTGTGCTTCAGGAAGACGATATAGCGGCCCCGGGCGTCCTCCATGCGGTAGGCCTTTCCCAACTCCATGGGAGACGGGTGGAGGGTGTGGAGGTTGTTGGCGAAGATCATCTCCTCGATGGCCGCCTCCGTCTCATCGGGGAGTTTGAAACCCTCGCTGCTGAAGATTTTGATGCCGTTGTCCTGGAAGGGGTTATGGGAGGCGGAGATGACGATGCCGGCATCGGCCCTCATGCTGGAGGTCAGAAAGGCGATCCCCGGCGTGGGGATCACGCCGACCATGATGGCGTTGACGCCCATGGAGCAGATCCCGGAGACAAGCGCATTCTCCAGCATGTATCCCGAGAGGCGGGTGTCCTTGCCGATCACGATCTTGGGAGTGTGTCCCTTTTTCTTGAAGAGATGCGCCGTGGCGCGCCCGATATTCATGGCCATTTCCGCCGTCATGGGGTATTCGTTTGCCACCCCCCGGACCCCGTCTGTACCGAATAATTTCCCCATATTTGTCCCTTCTCATGTTGTCGTGATGCAGAGTTGCAGCCGTTCGGTTCGCCTGTCCCGTGCGGGCTGACCAAGATATTTCGCTTTACCATCCCGGAGAACTTGTGTCCGCGCGCTCAAAGGATGGCTCTCTGTATAAAATACACGCATTGAATTTGCAACCCTAAAATTGATGACCTCGTCAAAAGTCAATTTTCCCCTCCCCTTGCGGGAGGGGATTAAGGGGAGGGGGAAATTACATCCGGAAATACAGTCACTTATCACCCCCACCCTAACCCTCCCCCGTGAAGGGGGAGGGGATTTCAGACTT
>JAHIMW010000227.1 GCA_018896355.1 Pseudomonadota bacterium | reverse complement strand
TGTTTGTCGATGGTGACAATTTGAGAGATATTTGCTACCTAATCGTGGGGAAGACCGGTGCTTTTCTTCGGCAGCATGACATTTCCTGGAGCCTCAGCCAAACGGAGATTCCGGGTGATGATGACAACAACGACCGTTGATATGGCACTCTCATTGAAAGCGTCTTTCTGAACCACCAGTACAGGTCTGCGAAATCCCGGTCCCGCTCCGGCCGGGTCAGGTAGGTCCGCCCACCAGATTTCAGCCCGTTTCACCGCTCAGCCCTCACAAGTTCGCTGTTGTAGCTTTCCCATCACCAGTCCTCCTTTGCCAATCCCATCATTTGAGCTTTATTAAATATCGGATCGACCTGAGAATTCTCATGGGCATAGATCTCATTTAACTTTGCCTTGACGCTGCCTTCCCGATGCTTCTCCAGGAATTCAGCAATTGCTGTCGCATATAGCCGGCTGCGATTCAATCCCAGCATTTTTGCCGTTTCGTCGGCCTGAAGAAAAATATTCTCCGGGATTGAAATGGCCGTTTTCAAATTCCTCATACAATTCACCTCCTCTAATACATAGGGGCAACACTCAATAATTTAAATCCTGTGTAAGTATAACAATCGTTATACGATATGTCAAGAAGAAATAGGGGGACAGCTCCCCTATTTCTGTTCCGGCTCCTCGGTTTTTTTCTTGCTGCTGGGACGTCCCGCCGGCAGGGCAATAAATCTCCGCCCCAGCAGGGCCTCCATCTGTCGGAGGAAGTCCTCACCCCCGCATGGACGGCCACTGGCTGTCGCCTTGATAAGATCATCCTTCGCAGTCGGATCCAGATCCTCTGCCAAATACCGGCCCCAATCCTTCACCGTGTCCGTAAGGAAACAATGTCCCGAAAGGACAGAATCCGGCTGCCCCGAGATATGGCTTCCGGCGCTTGACCACGGGTAATCCTTTGCAGATGCGGCCAGTTTTCCGCGCACCGGGTTCATCTCCACATACCGAATCGCCGCGTACAGATGCGGCTCATCAAGCACGCAGGAAAAATACCGCCCTTGCCAGACGTGCCCCGTGGAGTGTGTTTTATCATTGATGTATTGGGCATACTGCATGTGGACGAGGTTGAAGGTTTGGGCCAGGGCTTCCGGGGTTTGAGGCACGACAACGGCATGGACATGATTCGGCATCAGGCAATAGGCCCAGATATCGAGGCCGTATTTCCGGGCATACCGGCTGAGCCACTTCCGGTATTGGGAGTAATCATCTTCTTCGATGAAAACGACACGCCGGTCATTCCCCCGCTGGGTGACATGGTGGGGATAACCAACGGCAATAGTGCGGGATCTCCTAGGCATGATTTTATTTCATGGGAAATAGGGGAGCTGTCCCCCTATTTCCTAAATCCTGTGCCAACATGGGCGTGAGATAGAGGAAAATAGGGGGACAGCTCCCCTATTATCCCGACACAAGATCTGCCCCCCATGATTTCAGGCAGGTGCAATGAGCCGCAAGGAGGGGAAATAGGTGCGATAGCGGGCGGCATCACGTGTCAGCAGCGTCATGCCGCCGACCTCCGCATGGGCGCCGATATAGAAATCCGGCAACGGCGATCTTTTTTGCCCGCCTTTACGACGATAATCGAGAAAACACTTGCCCGCAAGAAACGCCGCTTCCCACGGCAGGGGCAGGCGGCGGAAATAAGTTAACGGCAGCGCCGCGTCGAGCTCTTCCACCTTTTCGAACCTGATCGAGACTTCAGCATAGATGATGGGGTTGACAGCCAGGATATTGGAGCTTGCGCAATCGGCCAAGGTTTTCGCCGACCATGCAAACCAGCTTCCATCCTCCGTCAGGATATCCAGGATAACGCTGCTGTCGACGAGAATCTCCATCATTCCCTCGTCATGGCCAGAATCTCATCGGTGCGCAAAGCCACGGTCCCCTTGCCTTTCATGCAGGCAATCAGATCCTTCCCACGCCCTTCGTCATTCCCGGCTTTCTGAATAAACACCTTATTGCCGGAAACGAAAAATTCAATCTCCGTGTTCGCCAGAAATCCCATTTGCTCACGGATATTTTGAGGAATGGTGACCTGACCTTTTGATGTGATCCGCATGCAACCTCCCTTCCAATTCTTACTGACCGCATTCTTACCAAACCGCAAGCGACTGTCAAGGGGAAAATTCAAAACTGTCCCCCACCCTGTCCCCGCCCTACTGTTCGAGGAGGGTGCGGGCGATGACGAGGGAGGGGTTTTCGGCGGCGGGCTGGACGGCCCATTTTACAAGCGCAAAATGCGGACGGATTGGCCCGCCCGCATTTTGCTTTGCGGTGATTTCGATGCCGGTGATGCAGCGCGGATGCACGCAGGAACCGGCGTTGTAGTAGATCGCCTCGGGACCCTTTTTCCGGGCGATTCCCGGCGGCCCACTGCCGTTTTCGAGAAAGCGCCGCTCGGTCAGCGAAAGCCCCGCGAATACAGGCCGATGGGTGTGCCCGGCGACGACAATCCCGGCAAACGGGGACAGGCTGCTTTTGCCGCGCGACAGCATCATCAGTTCTTCATCAATCTCGTTGCAGCGCCCCGGATTTTCCGCCGCGCGCGTAGCCGGATCGACGATGTTGAAGTCCTGGATGCGCCGCCACAGATTGCGCACCAGCCAACGGCTGATCCGCGCCCGCCATCCATAGCAGACAGGGTCCGCCTGATGGCCGTGGATGAAAAGAATGTCCTCCCCCTCCCCTGCCCGCATCAGCGCCGCTTCATAGACCTCGATCCCGGGGAAAACCGTCCTCAAGGGGGCCGCATCCTCCTGCCAGTCCAGGTCGTGGTTTCCCCAAATCTTGAGATAGCGCGTCCGCGCCGGGTCGGGGTCGTGGAATTCCCGCAGCAGGTCGTAAACGGACGTGTGGGTGATGTAGATCGGCACGAAGCTGCCGTTTTCCCAGAGCTCCTCGGCGTCGCCCAGCTCGATGTAACTGAAGCCCTCCCGAAGATAATAAGCGAGCGCGAATTTGTACACCATTGAATTGGCGGCAAACTCGTCCCCCGCCGACCCGTTCCCCCGATGGCAGTCGGAAAAGACGATGTAGCGACTTTCGGCGTTCAGCTCAATCTCGAAGGTTTTCATATTTAATTACCGGTATTTACAAAACACTCCACAATTGCGGCAGTTCAGAAAGAATAATAGGGGGACAGCTCCCCTATTATCCCTGTTTCGCCCGGAATGGGGTCAGTTGCCTCACTCCGTATTCACGGCAAACCTGGAAAAACTCGCCGGAGAACGCGGAGACCTGCTGCTGCTATGGAAATAATAGGGGAGCTGTCCCCCCTTTTCCCAATTAACCACGAACCTCGTTCATCAGGTCGGGATGTCGTTCCACCAGCTTGAGAAGTTTGACCAGCGGCGCAGGAGGTTGTGTTTTGCCTCGTTCATAGCGCGAAAACGCCAATTTGCCGACGCCGAAAACTTTCGATAGTTCAGCCTGTGTAAGATTTAGGTTTTTCCGGATACGCCGAATATCCGCGCTTAGATCACCTTTCACGGCCCTCAGCAATGCGGCCTGTGCTTCTGCGTAGCGTCGATAGCTTTCAGTATCCCATACACCCTCACCGCATTTGGTACAGAACTCGCCTTTCATGCCATGAAGCGTCAACGACTGACCGCCGAAGGATAATTTTTCATCCTGTGTCCTTTCCATCATTTCCCCATGATCACAGCTTGGACATTTCATTTTTATTACCTCACTTTGCCTTAAACTGGATCACCGGCGGTCGCCCATCGGTGAAATCCGTAATTTTGATATAAACCGAGATACCATCCCGGGTCATACCATGATAAACGTCCTGCCATACTCGATGGTCTTTATGCGTGGTCATCGTCTTGTAAAAATCACGTCTCGAAAGGGCGAGTACGACCTGCCTCATTTCTTGTTCCATCAAGCCCAATTCGAGCCCCCCACGAAGTGCGGCTATTGTAAATGGTTGACTCTCCGGATCTGCAACCGTTTGTTGCACTTTTGAAAGCTTGTAATGGGGTGTATGTTTCTCCATTGCCTATTGTTAATAGCCGATATGATAAATTTAGTCAATATGATAATTCTGATGCTCTCGTCACCAAGCGGAACCAATGTTATCCGGCAGCTTGACCATTTTGTTGGTTCTTCCGATACCAATCCACCTCTCGCTTTAATCCGTCTTCCAAGCTGGTCTTGGTTTGAAAACCATAGGCTTCTTCAAATCGGCGGGTATCGTAAGCGCCATCCCTGACTCCCGGGCAATTTCGATGGCTCGCAGCTCTGCATTGTATTTAGACAGGGCGTATGGCACAACAGGGTTACAAGGGGTGTTTTCAACATTGGGGGGGTCTTGATGGTGAGCTGAGCCTGCCTTGAGTTTATCAAAGCGAACGATAGCGTTTTGCGACTGATCTCGAACCGGCGTTCTGTATGAACATTCACCAATTCTTAACGGCCTCCCGGAGATTCAGCGTCTCGCCTCGTTTCATCTCGTCATACGCTTCCCGCCGTTCAATTTCATCTTCCGGCGACAGCATTTCCAGATCCTCTTGAAAGGCGTTTTTTTTGCTTTCATTTTCCTGCCCCCAAATCCCCCTCTCCCTTGCTTTGCACCCTCAACTCCTTCATGTTCTCATGACGGCTTCCCTTTACCGAATCAACATAGGGAGACCTTTGCACAACATCTGTTTTTGTCTTTGCGAGGAGGCAACAGCCGACGAAGCAATCTCATAAGTCACCATGATCAGAGAGATTGCCACGGCGCATAAGCGCCTCGCAATGACGGGATGTGGGTTGTGCAAAGGTCTCATAGGGACGGCCAAGATTCGGCCCCAGGCTCTTCAAAACTTCCATCACAGCATATATGGATATACGGGCATCTTCATCGACAGTGTCAGAACTCGCAAACCACTCGCCAAATTGATCCGTCTGGAGAATCTTCCACATGAGACCTTTGAAAATCTACCCTTTACGGTCACCCCGGCGAAAGCCGGGGTCCAGAACAGGTTGAAATGACTAGACATAATGGCTGACAGTTAAAAATATAGTGACCTGCCCTTATCACCATGGGTTATAATTGGAAAGGTATCCAAATACAGAGCCAAAAATAAGGAGGCAGGTCATGGAACACAATATCACAATCGTAGGCCTTGATGCACACAAAAATTCCATTGAAATCGTAACCGCCGAAACCGCCGGCAACCAGGAGGTCCGGCACTACGGCAAAATTGGTGGCGACATGACATCACTGGACAAAGCGATCAGGAAGCTCAGAAGCGTCAGGAGCAATGGAGAGGAGTTGCGCTTTGTCTATGAAGCCGGTCCGTGTGGATATGAGATATATCGCCACCTGACCAAGCAGGGTTTTCAATGTGTTGTCGTCGCTCCCTCAATGATTCCCAAGAAAAGCGGCAATCGGATTAAGAACGATCGTCGGGATGCTGAGAACCTCGCCCGGCTGGAGCGAGCCGGCGAGCTCACCAGGGTTTATGTCCCCCGGGAGGAGGATGAAGCCATGCGTGACTTAACCCGTGCCCGGGAAGATGCGGTTAAAGCCCAGCGCGCCGCCCGCCAGCTATTAGGTGCTTTTCTGCTCCGGCATGGGCACCGATACCCCGGCAAACAATCTTGGACACCTGCTCATATGCGCTGGCTGTCGGATGTTACCATGCCGCATCCGGCACAGCAGATTACACTCCAAGAATACATTCATGCGATCACGGAGGGTACCGGGCGCGTAACTCGCCTAACTGATCAGATACAGAAGCTCCTCCCCGAGTGGCATATGGCGCCGGTAGTCAAGGCGCTTCAGGCTCTCAGGGGTGTGGCTCCGGTCGTGGCGACAACCAGCGTGGCCGAGATCGGCGACATGAACCGTTTTGAGAGACCCAAGCAGCTCATGACCTATCTCGGGCTTATTCCTTCAGAATACTCCAGTGGGGAAAGCATCAAGCGGGGCGGCATCACCAAAGCCGGCAATGGCCATGTCAGGCGCGCTCTTGTTGAAGCGGCCCAGGCATACAGTTTTCCTGCACGTGTAAGCAGGCATCTACTCAAACGACAGGAGGGACTGCCGCAATCTGTCCGAGAGATTGCCTGGAAGGCGCAGGTCAGGCTGTGCGGTCGGTTCCGGAGGCTTATGGCCAGAGGGAAACAAAGAAACAAAGTGGTAACTGCCATTGCACGCGAGCTCGCCGGTTTCATGTGGGCGATTGCCAAGGAGGTTCAGGTACCTAGCGTATAAAGCATATGTCAAAGAGCAAAAAGTAAAATTCTTAGTAAGGAGCGCGTAAAGAACGATACACAAAATATCCAGGGCATAAGCAGGGGCGCGACCACGTTGGGAGAATCCTCGAGGAATCCAAGAGAATAAGGCCTAAGCCGAACTTCCGCCACTAGACCGAGGCAGCTCCGCGATGAAGTCAAGTCATAGCGGTCAAACCCGCGAATATCAGAATGATCAAACGTCGCAAAAGAGGTCCCGTCCCTGACGATGTCCTGGATTAATAAGTAAAAAAAGCATAACCCTTAAAAAAGGGACAGGAGAACTATTTTTTTCTTGACAACTGTCAGCCATATCGGATTCTGGCATATCGCCAAGGCCGCCAAAGTTTCCATCATCTGCTGGTACATGGACAATGAAAATAAAACGACCCGATGGCTGGGCGAAATTATTCCGAGTGAAGACAAGATTGAGGACTTGATCCGGATACGGGATATCTATGAGAGGGCTGGATATCGATTCCCACTGGATGTGACATCGTCCTCTCCAGGAAATAGTCCGGGGAGCTGATCACTTTCCCGCATTATCAACCCGGCCTAAATCCACCACCAACTTTCAGCAAACCCACGAAAGCAGGGAGTTTGCTGACAATTTACATTCACCTCGCTTCATAAAAAGAATCATCGTTTATGCTGTAAATTCAATCATCATAAAGTGTTGGTGGTGGATCAAGGCCGGGTACATGGAATGAAATAAAATAAGATTGATATTATAATATTTGAGAGTAGTACATGTCATCGTTTATAAACGAACCG
>JAHIMW010000161.1 GCA_018896355.1 Pseudomonadota bacterium | reverse complement strand
GGAAAATAGGGACAGAGCCCTATTATTTCCGGAAATAATAGGGCTCTGTCCCTATTTTCCCTTAGGTGATTTATGGAACCAAAAGACGACAACATCTCCGCCATGTGCAAGCCGGCCGTCGGCGAGGCGGGGAAGACCGGGGACTGGCGGGACGCCACCCCGGTCATCGACCACTCGAAATGCATCCCTTCGGTCAAGAACCGGCCGGCCTGCTACCTCTGCTGGCTCTACTGTCCGGACGGGATCGTCACCGCGGGCATCCCCGTCAAGATCGATCTGGATTACTGCAAGGGGTGCGGCATCTGCGCGGAGGAGTGCCCCGCCAAGGCGATCACGATGGTGATCAACGAGGAGGTAAAAAAATGAGCGACGTCCAGATCATGACCGGCAATCAGGCCGCCGCTTACGGGGTCAAGCTCTGCAAGGTGCAGGTCATTTCCGCCTATCCGATCACGCCGTCGACCCCCGTCACCGAAACGATCTCGCAGTGGGTCGAGCGGGGGGAATTGAAGGCGGAATATGTTCGCGTGGAGAGCGAGCATTCGGTCATGACCGTCTGCGTTGCCGCATCCACCGTCGGCGCCCGGACCTTCACATCGACCTCCTCCCACGGTCTTTTGTACATGTGCGAGCAGCTTCACTGGGCGGCGGGCTCCCGCCTCCCGATCGTCCTGGCCTGCGTGAACCGCGGCGTCGGCGCCCCCTGGTCCATCTTCAATGACCAGCAGGACTCCATCTCCCAGCGGGACACGGGCTGGATACAGATCTACTGCCGTGACAACCAGGAGATTATCGATTCGCTGATCCAGGCCTACCGGATAGCCGAACAGGTTTACTGCCCTGTGATGGTCTGCTACGACGGCTTCGTCCTCTCCCACACGATGATGCCCGTCGATATCCCCGACGCCGATAAGGTCTGCGAGTTTCTGCCCCCCTACAAGCCCCATACGATCCTCAGCCCGGAAGATCCCCGGAACATCAACCCGGTCATCTTCCCGTGGCAGAGGCGGGACGCGGAGGGGGTTCTGCGCGACGGCTACATGGACATGCGCTGGAAGCTCCAGCACGCGCTGGAGGGGTCGCGGGATGTGATCGTGCAGACCTGCCGTGAATACGCGGAGCGCTTCGGCCGCGACCACGGCGGGATGCTCTGGAGCTACAAGGCGGACGACGCCGAGGTGCTCCTCGCCGGCATGGGGTCGATCGCGACGGAGGCGACAACGGCGGCGGACCTGCTCCGCGAAGGCGGCATCCGGGCCGGCGTGGTCGGCATCCGGGTCTACCGGCCTTTCCCCCGCGCAGAGGTCCGCGAGGCCTTCCATAAAGCCCCGGCCATCATCGTTTTCGAAAAGGACATCAGCTACGGCTACGAGGGGGCGCTCTCGGCCGACATCAAAGCGGCCCTGTACGGGATCGGCATCCAGACACCGGTCCACAACTACATTGCCGGCCTCGGTGGCCGGGATGTCAAGGCCAATGAGCTGGCCGAGGCCGTCCGTTCCTCCCTCGCGGCCATCGCATCGGGAACCCGGGAGCAACAGACCTGGCTCAACTGCGTTACGGAGTGAGACCTTGAATTTCTGCCGAAACTTGGCAACTCGTCATTCCTGCGGAAGCAGGAATCCAGTCATCTCAGTGGCTTCATAGATTCCCGCTTGCGCGGGAATGACAAAGAGGGTTGATTTTCAAAGCTCTCGGAGTGAGAAACGGGAGAATCAAAAATGCCGGAAAAACTCTTTAAGGTACACAAGGAAGAATATATGCTGCCGGGGAACCGCGCCTGTTCGGGCTGCGGGCTTTCCCTCGCCTACCGCTACGTGCTTAAGGCGCTCCGGGAGAACACGATCCTGACCATCCCGGCCAGCTGCCTCACGGTCCTCCACGGCCTCTACCCCACGACGTCGGTCGCCATCCCCAGCTTGAACTGCACCTTCGCCAGCACCGCGGCCTCGGCGTCGGGTCTGGTGGCGGGGCTTGCGGCGATGAACCGCAGCGACATCACGGTCGTCGCCATCGCCGGCGACGGGGGAACCTTCGACATCGGCATCCAGGCGCTCTCCGGAGCCGCCGAGCGCGGAACGGACTTCATCTTCGTCTGCTACGACAACGAGGGCTACATGAATACGGGGACGCAGCGCTCCAGCGCCACCCCGATGGGCGCCCTGACCACAACGACGCCGATCCTCACCAAACAGCAGAATAAAAAGGACATGATGAAGATCATGGAGGGCCATGACATCCCTTACCTGGCCACGACATCCTCCTCCTTCCCGATCGACCTCTACGACAAATTCGTGAAGGCCAAGCGGATCAAGGGAACCCGCTATCTCCAGATTGCGATCCCCTGTCCCCCCGGCTGGGTTTTTCCTCCGAAGGATACGGTCAAGATCGGCCGGCTCGCCGTGGAGACGGGGATCGTCGTCCTCTATGAGATCGAGGACGGGAAGTTCCGTTTCACCGGCCGGAGCAAGACGCTGGCCGAAAAGGGGAATCGCGCGCCGGTGATCAATTTCGTCGAGAGGCAGGGGCGTTTCAGGAAGATGAGCCTGGAGCAACTGGACCAGTTCCAGCGGTCGGTCGACCACAAGTGGAATGAGTACATGAGACGGGCGGAATAGGGGGACAGCTCCCCTATTTTTCCTGGGAAAATAGGGGAGCTGTCCCCCTATTCCCAAAATATGCTCCCCCTCCCTTGACGGGAGGGGGCAGGGGGTGGGTGAAGCGAAGCAACAACTTGGCGGCTTCGGGGCAGCCTACCCCCCACCCTAACCCTCCCCCGCCAGGGGGGAGGGGATTTAGGGGTACTTGTGCAATTACCTCCGCAAAAAGATAGGGGCGCCGTCCCCCTTTTAGGCCTTTTCAGCGCAATCGCATTGGGCGCGCCGCAGGACGTCGGCGATCAGGTCGGCGTAGCGCCCCGCGGCGCCACGGTTCGCCGCCACCGCCCGGCGCCCGGATTCACCCTTCGTTCGCAGCAGATCCGGATCATCGAGGAGCGCCCGAATCCCCGTAAAGAGTTCCTCGCCGTTCCGCACGGTGATCCCCGCGCCCGCCTCTTCGAGAAAGACCCGTTCATCCCGGAAATCCTCCATGTGCGGCCCGTGGAAAACGACCTTCCCCCAGGCGGCGGCCTCGATGATGTTCTGGCCGCCCTTCGGGACGAGACTCCCCCCGCAGAAGACGACCGTGGCGAGGCTGTAAACCTTGAAGAGCTCGCCGATCCGATCGACGACAACGACCCGTTCCCCGCTACGGCTTCGCCCCGCCCGGATCTCCGACGTCCGGATGGCGTCGGAAAACCCGGCCCGATGAACCAGCTCCGCGACGGCCTCCCCCCGCTCTATGTGGCGGGGGATCAGGATCAACTTGAAGTCCGGTCGGTGTTCGAGCAGTCGTCGATAGACTTCCAGAATGACCGATTCTTCTCCTTCGTGCGTGCTCCCCGCGACCAGCACCCTCTGCCCCGGCTCGATTCCGAGGCGGCCGGCGATCTCCATCTCGAGTTCCGGGGAGACCCGGGCGGCGAGGCCGTCGTATTTCGCGTTCCCGAGAACCCTGATCCGGGAGGAGGGCATCCCGAGGACCGCAAGCCTCTCCCCGTCGGTCTGTGAGATCACACCGGCCTCATCGAGCGCCCCAAGGATCCCCTTCCAAAAGAAGCGCGTCGCGCGGTAACGGCGGTAGGAGCGGGGCGAGATCCGGCCGTTCGCCATCACGATCCGCGTCCCGCGCGCCCGGCAGAGCCGGATGAAATTGGGCCAGAGCTCCGTCTCGACGGGCACGAAGACATCGGGCCGGACAAGATCGAGAACCTTACGGACTATGCAGGGGATATCGAGGGGGTAGTAGATGTGAACCGTCGCGTCGGTCGCCAGTTTCCGGGCCATCTCCTGGCCCGTCTCCGTGCTTGTGGAGAGGACGATGCACGCCCCGGGGAAACGGGAGCGGAGCGCCGCCACGATCGGGGCGGCCGCCGTCGCCTCGCCGACGGAGACGGCGTGGACCCAGATCCGGGGCTCTCCCTGCATGAGGGATACAAGCACCGGAGAGAGGCGGCCGAACTTGGGGCCGAGGCTCCGGCGGTACTTGCCCGTAAGGAGCATCCGCGCCCCATAGAAGGGAACAGCGAATACCGCGGCAACCAGAAGCAGCAGATTGTAGAGTCCCGACCAGAACAGATCCTCACCTCTTTGGACGCCGCCGCAAAGCCCCCGTGGTTATTCTCCCCTAACTAACGGCTGAGGACGTCATCGGTATGACGGATAACATCCGCGATCCAGGCGTTCAGACTCTTTCCCGACGCATTGGCCAAAGTTGCCGCCTTGTCGTACAACTCCTGGGAAAGGCGAATGTTTAATCTGCCGGATGTTTTCCGGTAGGGGGAAACCCCTTCCTCGGCGCACATATCAAGAAAGACCTTCAGGGAAGTTTCCCCTTCGCAGCGCAATCCATCGATATCGGTTGAGTAAAAATCGGCGCCGCCGTTCAATCCCACAAACTCACCCCGGAACATATTGATCTCGGGGTCGAAGGCGATAACAGCCTTTACACCGTTGATCTCCATAACATTCATCATGGCTTCACTCCATTCTTTTCAAACCATTTGCGAATACTCGCTACGGCTCCTTTGTCGGCATCGGGCGACGGGTGGGGACGATGAAACACCCTTCGTTCCCCAAACAGCCGGACACCGACACGCGATCCTTCCCGTTGGGTCACCTCCGCACCCAACTCGCGGAACAACGCTTCAATATCGCGCCACTTCACCTTTGCGCCGGGGGGATATGCAAAGATCAGTTCAAGGGTTTTGCGGTGCTTGCGCGTCATGGCTGAATGGTGCCAAATTATGGCGTCGTTGTCAAGGGAGAAGTTTTTTCGAATCGCCTCAATCTTGACTTTCCGCGGCCGTTTTCCTATACTCGCGCCGGTTTAAAAATCCCGAAAGTCCGGATCGATGCCCATGCCCGTTGTCACACTGGCCATAGCCCCCTCGGGGCAGGTCGTTTTCCTGCCCGACGGCGGGGACGGCCCCGCCCTTCCCGATAAGATCGCCGCCCGGATCGCGGAGGCCTTTCACGAAGGGAGCGCCGCCGGACTCCTCCACCTTGCCGCCGCGGAGTTGGCCACGCCCCTCCCGCCTGCCTTCGTCTTCTGGCGCGACTTTTCCCGCCGCTGCCTCACGCAGCTCTGCCGAATCGCCGGCGTCGAATCGGAAGCTCCCGATACCGCCGCGCCTCCCCCCTCCCGGGAGGAGCTCCTCCGGATCGTCGAAACCTCTCCCCCGCTACGGGGGCTGGAGTATCTGAGTCCCGCAGTCCTGGAAAATCTCTGGACGGCGCTGGAGGATCGCACCCGCGACGAGGCCGGACGGGCAGGAGGAAACATCCAGGACTATCTGAAAAATCGCAACTCCCTCTGGAACATGGTGGGCCGCGTCGCCTTCCATCTGGCGGAAAACCGGAAGAACGAGGCGCGCCCCTTCGGCTTCCTCGTCACCTACACGACCCGCCTCTCCGGCCTGGCGAAACCGCAGTTCCTCCCGCTGGGCAAGGCCTTCCGGGAGTTCGCCGACGCCGGGGACCGCCGGGGGCTGCTCGCCCTGCTGACGCCGCTCCAGCGGGCGGCCGAGGCGAGCGCGCTGATCCGGGAGTTGGTCGAATCGGGCGAAATCTTCCACCCCCTGGCCTGGACGGTCCGGGAGACCCGCCGTTTCCTCGACGACGTCCCGCACTTCGAATCCGCCGGTGTCCTGGTCCGCATCCCCGGGGCGTGGCAGGGCCGCGGCCGCCCCCCCCGTCCGCAGGTGTCGGTGACGGTGGGCGGCAAGAGGCCCGGCGGCCTCGGCCTCGACGCCCTCCTCGATTTCTCCGTCGGCCTTACGCTGGACGGCGAGGAACTGACGGAGGAAGAGCGTCTGCGGATTCTGAGCGAAACCTCCGGCCTCGTCCTCCTCCGGGGGAAATGGGTGGAGATCGACCGGGAGAAGCTTTCCGCGCTTCTCTCCTTCTGGGAAAAACGGAAGAAAGAGGATGGGGGCGAGGGCCTCTCCTTTTCCGAGGGAATGCGCCTCCTCGCCGGGGCCGGCATGGAGGGCAAAAACGCCCTCCCCGCCGCAGATACTTCCCGGGAGTGGCTGCACGCCGACGCCGGGGAATGGCTCCGGTCGATCCTCGCCGGGATGCGCTCCCCCGAGGGAATCGCCCCAGCCGATCCCGGCCGGGACCTGAAAACGACGCTCCGCCCCTATCAGCAGACGGGAGTCGCCTGGCTCCGCTTCATGCATGAGCTGGGGCTGGGGGCCTGCCTCGCCGACGACATGGGGCTGGGAAAGACCAT
>JAHIMW010000160.1 GCA_018896355.1 Pseudomonadota bacterium | reverse complement strand
GGCTACCTCGTACATATTGCAGTGAAAAAGGAGAAGAATCTCTACACGGCGACCCAGGGAAGGCAGGCGATGATTTTTCCGGGTTCCGGCCTCTTCAACCGCGCCGGGAACTGGATCGTCGCGGCGGAGATGGTTGAAACCTCGCGCCTCTTCGTCCGGACCGTGGCGAACATCGAAAGCGTCTGGCTGGAGGAACTGGGCGGGGGGCTCTGCCGCCGCACCTATTTTGCCCCGCACTGGGAGAAGAATCGGGGCGAGGTGGTTGCCTCCGAACAGGTAACTCTCTTCGGTCTGGTGATCGTTCCCGGCAGGGCCGTCTCCTACGGCCGGATCGATCCCGTGGAGGCCTCCCGGATCTTCATCCGGAGCGCCCTTGTCGAGGGTGAAGTTCAGCCGCCTCTCCCCTTTCTTGTCCACAACCGGGCGCTGATCGAGAAGATAGCCGGCATGGAGGAAAAGGTGCGTCGTCACGACCTCCTCGTCGGCGAGGAGGAGATGGCCAAATTTTATGAAACCCGCATCCCCGGGATCTTCGACATCCGGACGCTCCAGCGGCTTGTCCGCGACCGCGGCGGCGACGCCTTTCTCCGGATGCGTGAGGAGGATCTTCTGATCCAATCACCCGATTCGGAGGAAATCGCCCTCTTTCCCGAAGTGGTGTCGGCAGGCGGCTGGCGTTTGGACTGCGTTTATCGCTTCGACCCGGGAAAACCGGCGGACGGCATCACGCTGAAGATCCCGGTTCAGGCGGCGCCCTCCTTTCCCCCTGCCGTTCTCGATTGGGCGGTTCCCGGCCTTCTCCGGGAGAAGATCGCAGCCCTGCTTCGCGGTCTTCCGAAGGAGTTTCGCAAGAAGCTGATGCCGCTCACCGAGACCCGCGATATCATTTTGAAGGAGATGCCGCGCGAAGGGGCGCTTCTTACCTCCCTCGGCCGTTTTATCTACAAACGTTTCGGTGTAAATATCCCCGCCGACCGCTGGACCCACGATGATCTGGAGGAGCACCTGAAGCTCCGCTTTTCCGTCGTGGACGGGAAAGACCGGGAACTTGCGGCGGGACGGGATATCGCCATCCTGGAGCGAGGCTTCGGCCATGAGGAGGAATCGCAGGCCTTTCTAAAGGCCCGAAAAGCCATCGAGAAGAGCGGCCTGACGCAGTGGGACTTCGGCGACCTGGCGGAGAGTATTCCGCTGCGAGGCGATAAGATGCGGCAGGGTGTCGCATATCCGGCCCTCGATGCGGACGATAATGGCGTTTGTCTTCGTCTTTTCCGTTCCGCCCCGGAGGCGCTCCGCGCGCACCGTCTGGGGGTGAAGGCGCTTTTCGCTTGTCGTTTCCGGGAAGAGCTGCGGCACCTACGCAAGGGGCTCGCACCGGACGGAGAGCTGAAGCTCTGGGCCGCGGCCTTCGGCGGCGCCAAAGCGCTGGAGAACGCACTGTGCGAAAAGGTGATGCACGACCTTCTTGAAGCGGACCTCCGAACCGCGGTGGCCTTCGCGTCCCACGCCGAAAGGGTCCGCCCGCTGCTACTCCCAAGGGGTCAGGATCTCCTGAAAACGACGCGGCCGCTCTTGAAGAGCCTCTATGACGTTACGGAGCTATTCCGCACGCTCGATATCGCCAACCGCGGCAGCCGGCCCTTCCTCACGTATCTGGCCGGTCTGCGGGAAGAGCTGGCCGCCCTCCTCCCTGCCGATTTCCTGATCCGGTACGACGAGGGACGTCTCGTCCATATCGGCCGATATCTGCGCGCCCTCGCCCTCCGTGCGGAGAGGGGCGCCGTCCATCTGGAAAAGGCTTTATCCCGGGTGGCGGAAATCCGTGAACTGAGCGACCGCCGTCGGGAGATCGGCGAAGGGCTCCCCTCCTATGCCTCTGAGGAAAAACGCAAGGCGATCGACGATCTCGTCTGGATGATCGAGGAGTACAAGGTCTCCCTGTTTGCGCAGGAGCTGAAGACGCCCTTTCCGATCTCACGCAAGCGTCTCGACGCCAGAATCGAGGAGATCGAGAGGATGCTTTGACAATCGTAATGCTCGTTAACAAATGATCGGTTCACTGAACCGCAATATCGCAACAGAAATTTGTTGACATCCAGGGCCGATCTTCGTAGCCTCCGAACCGGATGAACCGGACGCTGATCAAAACGATCCATCAATAAACGGCAACACCGGCATTGTTAAACGTGTCCTTAATGTTATTCGTTCTTCTATTGGATATCACAGGATTATAAAGAGTAGGCGTATGAACGAAAACCTGTACGAAATTCTTCAGTCCTGCTTTCCGGAAAACCCGGATGCACCCTGCCTGATATTGCCCGACGGTTCCGAGGTCAGTTACGGAAGGGTGCAACGAGAATCGGCCCGATACGCCGCCCTGCTCGCAGCGCTGGGTGTGCAACCGGGAGACCGCGTCGCCGTGCAGGTGAGAAAATCCCCGCAGGCGCTCTTTCTCTACCTGGGCGCTTTGCGGGCCGGCGCCGTTTACCTGCCGATGAATGACGCCTATCAGTGTCACGAAATCGAGTACTTCCTGGGTGATGCCACACCCCACATCTTCGTCTGCAGACCGCAGATCCGGGCGCTGGCCGACGAACTGGCGGCAAAGGCCGGTGTAACCCACCTGCTTGAACTGGATGACGACGGCCGCGGCAGCCTGGCGGAAGCCGCCGCAGCCCGGCCGGATCATTTTACAACCGTCGCGCGCACCGGAGAGGACCTTGCCGCACTTCTCTATACGTCGGGGACGACCGGGCGCTCAAAGGGCGCCATGCTCTCCCACCGGAATCTGGCATCCAATGCCAAGGTGCTCCACCGCTACTGGGGATTCCGATCCGGAGACGTGCTTCTGCACATGCTGCCGATTTTCCATGTCCACGGCCTCTTTGTCGCCACCCACTGCAGCCTGATGAACGGCAGCCCGATGTTCTTCGAACCAAAATTCGATGTCAAACGGGCCCTCGCGTTGCTGCCCAAAGCGACGGTGTTCATGGGCGTGCCGACCTACTATGTGCGCCTGCTCGCTGATCCCGGTTTTACACGGGAACTCTGCTCCGATATGCGTCTTTTCATCTCCGGTTCGGCGCCGCTGCTGATGGAAACGTTCGAGGAGTTCAAAGCCCGCACCGGTTATACGATCCTCGAACGCTACGGCATGACGGAAGGCAACATGTTTACCTCCAATCCATACGACGGCGAACGGCGCGGGGGAACGGTCGGTTTTCCGCTGCCGGGCGTGTCGATCCGGATTGCCGACGCCGAGAACCGGACGGTAGAGGCCGGCGAGATCGGCCAGATCCAGGTCAAGGGTGATAACATTTTCCGCGGCTACTGGCGGATGCCGGAAAAGACCAGGGAGGAGTTCACCGCGGACGGTTTTTTCAAGACAGGCGACATGGGCAAGCGGGACAAAGAGGGATACATTTCGATCATCGGCCGTTCAAAGGATCTCATCATAAGCGGGGGGCTGAACGTCTATCCGAAGGAAATCGAGGAGATGATCGACGCGATGCCGGGCATTTTCGAATCCGCCGTCTTCGGCGTGCCCCACCCGGACTTCGGCGAGGCCGTTGTTGCGGCGGTCGTACGCCAGCAGAACCCGGACGGCGCGGCTGCAACCGAAACCGGTATCATTCACGCATTGAAGGGCGCCCTTGCCAACTTCAAGGCGCCGAAGCGCGTCCATTTTATCGACGAACTCCCGCGCAACAGCATGGGCAAGATCCAGAAGAACGTCCTGCGGAACCAATTCGTCGGATGATCCCGTCTGCGGTTTTTATCTGTAGAGGATGGGTGGGCAGATTTTACAAATCTGAGGAGACGGGCCATGACCCCTATGCTCATGCCATTTGCCGGGAATCTGCTCACCACCGGGATGGGGATTCTGCCGCACAAAGAGATGGACCGGGCGCTATCGGTCGCTATGGGCGTCGACATCCCCTTCTGGCCGCAACTGCCGAAGATGGATTATTTCGAAGACATGTACGTTCAGGCCTCGGAGAATTTCCCCGGCATCGTTCTGGAACCGGAAAATCGCAAGATCCATTTCAGTACGGAAAAATTTTATGCCGAACTGGAAAATGCGCTGATGAATCTGGAAAATGAAGATTTTTCCCGAACATCCCCGGGGCATCCACCTCTGCGGCAACCCGGACTGGGATTTTCTGCTCCATCTCGATATCGACATCCTTTCGTTCAATGCCTACAACTGTGGAGAGATCTTCGTCAAATACCGGGAAGGGATCAATGGATTTCTGGACAAAGACGGGATGTTCGGCTGGGGGATTGTGCCGGCGAACTATGATGAATTCATCCAGGAATCTGCGGATGGCCTCATCCATCGCATCGAAACCCTCTGGCGGGAATTGGAAAAGGCCGGTTTTGATCTGCCGCGACTCCTTTCCCAAAGCGTTCTGATGCCGGCGACCTGCGCGCTGATGAACCCCGATGGCTTCGATACGGTGGAGAAGGCTTACGATTCTCTAAAAAATATCTCCAGACTTCTGCAGACAAAGTATCTCCAACCATCGATGTGAACAGAATATGGAGAGGACGATATTCTTATTTTGATCGCTTTTGTCTTGACAACCGGCAGGCGGTTCAAGATAATCAAACCCTGTCCGGCAGGGGATAAAAAATTCAGAATTCCGGGGAAGGAGAAAAGGGCATCATGGTAAAAGAAATACGTGCAGCGAAATTGAATACAGAGCAGTTCATCTCCGAAAAAGTAAGGGAAATCAGAAAAATCGTCGGGAAAGGCATCGCCATCAACGCGCTCTCCGGAGGGGTTGATTCGTCTGTTGTGACCGCCTTGGGTCACCGCGCTTTGGGGGAACGACTTAAAACCTGCTTTATCGACAACGGCCTCATGCGGCAGAATGAACCGAAACAGGTAGAAATTCTCTTCCGGTCACTGGGCATTCCGATAGAGATCATTGACGCCAGGAAGGCTTTCTTCAAGGCCCTGAAAGGAATTACAGACCCTGAGGAAAAAAGGGAGGCCATTACCCAGACTTTCTATAAAAAAGTATTCGGTGAGCTGGTTGTGCAGAGCGGAGCGAAGCATCTCCTTCAAGGAACCATCCTGACGGATATTGATGAAACCGTGGCGGGGATCAAGCGGCAGCACAATGTCTTTGAGCAACTGGGCATCGATCCCCAGAAGGCATTCGGTTATAAGATTATCGAACCCTTGATCCAACTGCGCAAGGACGGGGTACGCAAAGTGGGGGCCGCTCTGGGTCTGCCGGCATCGCTTTTTGACCGGATTCCTTTCCCGGGACCGGCCTTGGCGGCGCGGGTCCTGGGTGAAGTGACACCGGATCGCGTGAAGATCGTCAGGAAAGCCACGGCCATTGTGGAAAAAGAACTGTCGGGAATGAAAGTCTTCCAGTATCTGGCTATCCTGCACGAGGACCGCGTCACGGGCATGCGGGACGGGAAAAGGGATTTTGGTTTCCAGATCGAGGTCCGTTGCTGGGACAGTGTCGATGCCCGATCCGCCGCGGCAACGAGATTGCCCTATGGAACGCTGGAGAGAATCGCCGGAAAGATCGTCAAAGAGGTCCCGGGTGTGGTCAGCGTGACCTATAACATCACCCCGAAACCGCCTTCAACCATAGAAGCAGTATAACCGGGAATCGCTGTAAGGTCACAACCTGCCCGCCAACAACAAGAATAAGCCCCTTCCAACCGCTGGACGGGGCATGTTGGAATGCATATTCCATAAGGGCAGGGCAGGACAACGGTTGTCAGGCCAGGAACAGATCGTTGGTGGAAAAATTGGGTTCACTGGTGAGATTGACACCCAGGCGCCTCAATCCTGCTTCGTCGCCGGGAGTGGGGATGTGGGTGATGTGAACTTCGCAGCCTCTGAGTTCCTTTAGTTTTTCGATGGCCAGTTGAGCCGCGGGATTCGTTGTAGCGCTGATGCTCAGGGCAATAAGTGTTTCCTCCAGGTCTAGACTGATGGACTTTTCGTTGAGGATATCCGTCTTCATATTTCTAATGGAATCGGTGATATAAGCAGGCAGCAGGGTAATCTTGGCGGGTATGTCGGCGAGAGACTTGATGGCGTGCAGGATCAGGCTCGACGCCGCATGCATCAACGGGGAGTTATTGCCCGTTATGATGGAGCCGTTTTTTAGCTCGATTGCGGCGCCGCAATAAATGCCCTCGTTTCCTTTGCTCTGTTCCTGCGCCTCCCGGGCAGCCTGCCATGCGGGTTCGACGACACGGCGATCCTCCGGATGAATATTGAAGTCATTAAGAAAGAGCTCGACTCTCTGAACGGTTTCCTTGTCGGAAAATCCCATGACATATTCGCAACGGTATCGATAATACCGCCGGATCACTTCCTGCTTTGCCGCTTCTCTGGCGACTTCGTCGTCGATGATGGCAAATCCAGCCCTGTTCACACCCATGTCCGTTGGTGAACTGTAGAATGAATCGCCACCCGTGATTTTTTCGAGAATCCTTTTTACTACCGGAAACACCTCCACATCCCGGTTATAATTCACCGCTTTTTCGTCATAGGCTTCCAGATGAAAGGGATCGATCAGATTGAAATCCCTGATGTCCGCCGTGGCCGCTTCGTAGGCCACATTCACCGTGTCCTTCCGGTAAGCCTGCGTGAAAAATCGTAACGGGGGAGTTACCATCGGTTATCAAGCCTAAGGAGGATAACCGATGGATCAGCAATTCATACCCACAGCAAAACCAACCCTTGAAGACGTTCGTCAGCGATTTGAGCAATGGCGGGAGAGCCGGAAGCATCGTACGCCCATACCGGAGAGTTTATGGGAAGGGGCGGTAGCCCTTTGCGCCGACCATTCTATTTGCAAGATATCCAGATTGTTGCGTCTGGATTATAATGCCCTGAAACGTCGCGTTTGTTATTCCCATCCTGAGAGCCTTCCCAAGTTTGTAACATCTTCCGCCTTTGTCGAGTTGGATTTGAAGGCGTCCCTGCCGGAGGCCGAATGCCTTGTGGAGATGGAAGACAAAGAGGGTGCAAAGGTAAAGATGCACATCAAAGGCCGGGTGTGTTTTGATCCCCTGGAGTTCATGAAGGCGTTTTTGGGGTCGGGGCGATGATCCAGATCACGCCGCAGATGCGGATCCTTCTTTCGGTCAAGGCGGTGGACTTCAGGAAAGGGATCGACGGACTGGCGGGGATCTGCCGGCAGATCTTGGAAGCGGACCCCTTTTCGGGCTGCGTCTTTGTTTTTCGGAACAATCGGGGAACCGCCATCAAGGCGTTGATGTATGACGGCCAAGGGTTCTGGCTTTGCCAGAAGCGATTATCCAAGGGGACGTTTCAGTGGTGGCCGGAGGAGGGTCATGACCGCATGGCCGCCTTGGCCGTTCACGAACTGCAGCTTTTGCTTTGGAACGGCAATCCCCGTCATGCGCGGGTGGCGCCCGCCTGGAAGAAGATCGACGCCGTCGGATAAATTTTTAAAAAATCTCTTGCGTTCTAAAACCGATCATGCTATTTGCCGGCCATGGAATCGCAAATACGATACAGAGGCCGGGCGGTCACAGGGGAAGACATTGCGTTTGTCAGGAGCCTGATTGCCGAACATCCCGGAGAGAGTCGGCGGGCCCTGTCGCAGGAGCTTTGCCGGGCCTGGGGATGGGTGCAGCAAAACGGGGCGCTTAGAGACATGGTTTGTCGGGGCCTGCTGCTCGAACTGAGCCGGGGCGGGCATATTGAGCTCCCTGCCCCGATGTACAGCAGGCCTGTTCCGTTCCGCAAAAAGCCTCCCCGGATCGAGATGGATCAG
>JAHIMW010000234.1 GCA_018896355.1 Pseudomonadota bacterium | reverse complement strand
GGAAACCTCTTTGGGGCGACGGCGACCAATAGGGACACTGGCGGGTACCATGACAAGATCGGGGAACTGAGGCTGCAAACGGATGGCGCCGAGCGTGACGAGGGAAACGGGTTTCTCTTCCGGGATTATGACAGCGGCGGATTATGGTATGGCCTGGAAAAGAGCGTTCATTTCCACAGGAGAGCACCGGAAGTCAGGGAAGAGCAGGCAAAAAGGATCATGAGGGAGGCGCGAGAAAAATACAGTATAAAAAAGATGATTGATGAATACATCGGGGTCTATGAGAAATTAAACGGGGGGAGGCCGCTGTCCTAAAAACAGTATCAAGCATTCGCACAAAACTTTCTTTCATGATGGGAAAAATGGAAAATCAAAAGGAGGTCTTCATGTTTCAACCCAGAAAAATACTTGTACCGACGGATTTCTCGGAAGACTCGGATCTGGCCTTTCGAATGGCTTTGAGTATTGCCGTCAAGTACCAGGCAAGAATCTTTCTCCTCCATGTCATCAGCAACACGGTACAGCAGAGTTTGTCTGATTACTGCCTCGACCAGAGCATTGTGGCTCGTGTTTTGAATGAGAGCATCGTTTTTTCCAATGAAAAGCTTCAGGAAGTAATCGACAAAAATCAACAAAGCGGGGACATCAAGGTCATTCCCGATGTCCGCAAGGGTCAGCCCTATGAAGAGATTCTGAAAGAGGCATCCGAGCGAAAGGTTGATCTTATCGTGATCGCCTCTCACGGGAAAACTGGTTTGCAGAAATACTTCATCGGAAGCGTCACGGAAAGGGTGATGAAAGAGGCGAAATGCCCGGTGCTTCTCGTCCGAAGCCAGGAAACATGAGTGGGGAGTACATACTGGTCATTTCGCGAATTTTAAAAAAAGGAGGTGCCTGCCATGTATCAAAAAATTTTGGTTCCCCTTGACGGTTCAAAATTAGCGGAGTGTGCGTTGCCTCATGTCAAAAACTTGGTAAAGGTTGGGGTCGTGGGAGAAGTAACCCTGCTCAACGTGGTCACCGTTCATATCCCAGGGCACGGCGAGTTGTATCCCGGCCCCATCGATATCAATGCGATCAGGGAAAACCTCTTCATGGAATCCAGAAAGTATCTTGCGGATGTGGAATCCCGACTTGCTTCCGAGGGCATTAAGGTAAGAATGGAGTTACTGGAGGGCAACCGGCCTGCCGATACCATCTCCGATTACGCTCAGAAAAACGGGGTGGATATGATCGTTATTGCCATCCACGGTTATACCGGACTAAAAAAGCTGATGCTCGGGAGTGTTGCTCTTGAGGTTCTTCACGATTCGCATGTGCCCGTGCTCCTGATCCGACCGGAGTCCTGCCGGGGATAAAGAAGAGACAGCCGTGCTTCTCATCACCCCGGAGAGAGGCCGCCTGCCCGAGAGCGAGGAAGGAAGGTTTGTATGAAAAGAGAGACGAGCCGTTCCCTGGATCACCTCGTTGGGGAGCAAATCACCAAGTGGGAGCACCAGCGGATCGAGCAGAAAAAGAAGGCCGAACGGTACCGTCCCCGCCCCTGCATCACCATTTCGCGCGATCCGGGAAGCGGCGGAACCGACGTTGCCCGGCGCCTCGCCCAGGACCTCGGGATGGATCTGGTGGGGGCGAAAATCATCCAGCAGGTCGCCGAACGGGCGGACATGAGCGAGAAGGTAATCGCCTCCCTGGACGAAAAGGAGGTCCGGTTGCGGGACTCCTGGCTCGATTCCCTCTTCCGGACGCACCATATGTGGCCTGACGAATATGTCCGCCACCTGACGAAGGTTATCGGGACCATCGGCAAGCAGGGCAATACGATCATTATCGGCCGAGGCGGGCAATTCATCCTCCCCCCCGAGGAGACCTTCAGGGTGCGTCTCATCGCCCCACGGGAGGTTCGCATTCGCAACGTCATGCGGGACTCGGGGAGCGATTTGGAGAACGCGGAGCGCTATGTCTATAAGACGGAGGCGGATCGGAACGCCTTTCTCCGCAAGCACTTTCATGCCGACTGGACGGATTCCGGCTACTATGACCTGATCGTCAATACGGGATCTCTAGGGATCGAGGGCGCCGTCGCGGTCGTCAAGGCGGCCTTCGCCGAATGGAAAAAACACCCACAGTGCAGAGATACAGAAAAAGGGCGCTAACATGAGACAACCAGAAAAGCTGGAAGAGAGGGCATAACCATCGTTCCCTGTGGGATGCCGCGGAGGAGAAACTTACGCGATCATCCAGCGCCACACCGGCCAGAAAAGAAAAGACCCCTGAGGCGCTGCTCGAATTCATTTATCCTATGTTTGGAGAGCTCCGTCACCGCACTTCCGGCAAAGCCGGAGGCCTGGTGTTTGCCGGGACACAGGCCGTCCGCTTTCAAATTGCCGAATATCTTTCTTCTTCTTCTGATCTAACTACTTTTTGTTACCAGACATAAGGGTGCGGAGAATATCCTCCTTGCCTATAATGCCAACCAACCAGCCTCGATCCAAAACAGGCAAAGTATGGATGCTATTCTTCACCATCAAGGTGGCAATGTCTCCCAGGTCAGTTTCCGGATCAACCGTTATGGGATCGGCGGTCATGGCTTCGGATACTGTAATGGCCGCCATTTTCTTTACCTCTTTTTCAATATGCCGAGAGGAGGTTAAAGGGATAGTGCCATCAAGCAGGATAAAGAAGGAAGGCAGGGGAATCTTTCTTTGCTGGGCGATCAGATCGGACTGGCAAATAATCCCTTTCAGACGACCCTCTTTGTCAACCACAGGCAGACCACTGATGTGTTTATCAAGGAGTAAGTGCGCAGCTTGGATGATCTCTGTGTCGGGATAAACCGTAATTACTTCCTTTGTCATAATATCCTTGGCTTTAAGCATATACCCTCCCCCTTCCATTTTTTTAAGTGATCTTACCTCTGATTATCCCTGAAATCCACCATTGATTATTCCATCATCTTTGGCTAAAATCGCCAAAGCGACCATCTGCGGCGACTGAATAAACGGATACCTGCTTGACATATTGTGGCACCACCGGCAAACCAGGCTGCAAGCGGAGAAAACAAACATCAATCTGTCGCTTCGGGCAACATCCGTCTACTCGACTAAAAAGGCAAGGTGATCACATGTCCAAACTGCCAGAATGGCTTGAAGATCTATTTTGCAGAGCGGATATCCGCATCAACGGCAGGCGCCCCTGGGATCTGCAATGCCACGATGAAGCCGCCTATGAGCGCATCGCCGGCGATGTTTCGCTCGGACTTGGGGAATCCTACATGGATGGCCTGTGGGACTGCGAAGCCCTGGACCAGTTCTTCGACCGGGCACTTTCCGCCCATCACGGCAAGAAAGTCCCACCCAGCCCTGCCTTGCTCATTAGTATAGCCAAGGCAAAGCTTCTCAACATGCAGAACAAGCAACAATCGATCAAGGTTGCCAAGGTCCACTATGACATCGGCAATGCATTCTACGAAGCCATGCTCGATCCTTTCATGCAATACACATGCGCCTACTGGAACGGGACCGCCAAGGACCTTGCCTCTGCCCAGGAAGCCAAGCTCGACCTTATCTGCCGGAAACTGGCCCTCGCACCCGGCGAAAAGATCCTGGAGCTTGGATGCGGGTGGGGTGGTTTCGCGCGCTATGCGGCGGAACATTATGGCGTAGAAGTAATTGCATACAACATTTCCGCCGCGCAGGTCGAGTGGGCCCGGGCCAAGTGCAAAGGCCTCCCGGTGGAATTCCGCCTCCAGGACTACCGGGAAGCAACGGGCACCTTCGACAAGGTAGCCGCGATTGGCCTGTGTGAGCATGTGGGCTACAAGAACTACCGAAGTTTCCTCGAACTCGCCCACCGCTGCCTCAAACCGGGAGGGATTTTCCTTCTGCACACCATCGGCAGAAATCGTTCAGTCCATCACCTGGATGCCTGGATGGACCGCTACATATTCCCGGGCGGCATGCTGCCCTCGGCCGCACAGCTTGGTCAAGCCATGGATGACCTCTTTGTCCTGGAAGACTGGCACAGCTTTGGCACCGACTATGACCGCACCTTGATGGCCTGGCATGCAAACTTCGAGAAATCCTGGCCACGCTTCTCCGCGGAATATAGCGAACGGTTCTATCGCATGTGGCGGTATTACCTCCTCTCCTGTGCAGGCGCCTTTCGCAGCCGTCAAATCCAGCTCTGGCAGTTGGTGCTCTCGAAGGATGGAATCCGCGGCGGATGGAAAGGCATCCGCTGATGGACCGGAATCGCTCGGGCCTCTTCGATAGCTGGGAATCCTATCACAAGACCTGCCGGGAGCTATGCCGCGCCTTGGTGAGCCGGCCAGGCGCACAGGTCCGCCTGGCGAAGAAGACCTCGAACCTTTTCCGTACCCGGGCGGAAGCTGCTGCCAAAAAGCTCGACGTCAGACGCCTCCACCGGGTCATCGAAATCGATCCGGAACGCAGGATTGCCGAAGTGGAAGGGATGACCACCTTCGAGAACTTCGCCGACGCGACGCTCCTGCAAGGCCTGCGTCCACCCGTGGTTCCGGAGCTGAAGACCATCACCGTCGGTGGTGCGGTCTCAGGGATTGGCATCGAAGCGTCCTCCTTCCGGCATGGGCTCGTTCACGAGATGGTTGAGGAGATGGAAATCCTCTGCGGCGATGGCACCATCCGCATCTGCCGTCCCGACAACGAGAACGCGGACCTCTTCCATGCCATCCCGAATTCCTACGGAACCCTCGGATACATACTTCGCCTGCGCATGAAGCTTCTGCCTGCCGGTCTATTTGTCAAGCTCACCCACCGGCGCTTCTCCGATCGCACGCAATTTCTGTCTACGATGGAAGCAGCCTGCGGAGAGAGTCCTCATGCACCGGATTTCGTCGAGGGAGTCGCCTTCACACCCGACGACTACGTGCTCACCACAGCAAGACTCACCCATGATCGCGGCCCGGTCAGCGATTACAAGGGCATGCAAATCTACTACGAATCTCTGCGGAGCCGCAGTGAGGATCTCATGACCATGCGGGACTTCCTGTGGCGATGGGATCCCGACTGGTTCTGGTGTTCACGGAGCTTTGGCATGCAAAATCCCCTGCTGCGCCGTCTGCTTGGACGCTGGATGCTGCGTTCCAACTCCTACTGGAAAATCCAATCACTGTACCGGAGATGGAAGATCGAGGAACGAATACACGTGATGCGCAAAATCCTGCACTTGCCTGTCGAACGATTTGAACAGGTGATCCAGGATGTTGAGATCCCCATCGCGAAATCCATTGAATTCATCGAATTCTATTTTCGCGAGATCGACATCCGACCTTGCTGGATCTGCCCGGTGCGCCCACTTGACGCCGCCAGGAACTGGACTCTCTTTGCGATGGAACCAGGCGCCCTCTACCTGAACTTCGGGTTCTGGGGAAGTGTCCGAACCTCTTCAGACAAGGCCCCAGGGTATTTCAATCGCCGTATCGAACGTATCGTCCAGGAGCTCGGTGGCCACAAGTCCCTCTATTCGACATCCTTCTTCACGGAAGACGAATTCTGGCGTATTTACAACGGTATTGCATACAAGAAACTTAAGTCGAAATTCGATCCGCAGGGCGCCTTCCGCAGTCTGTATCAGAAGGCGGTTCTTGGGCATTGACAGGCTGATTGAAGATAGTATTTGTTACTTCCTTGAAGTCAAGCATCCGGTGATTTTGACGGGTATGCTTTGTTTCAAATGGTTATCAATAAAATAATCCCTGGACTTCTCAACGCATTAGGGCCACAAATATATCTCAAAAGGCATTGTCAAGCGGTTAACAGCTAATTTGAACCCTTTCTTTAAGGGGGTTGCCATGGGCTAATGTTGAAACCCTGTTTCTGAAAAGAGGCGGGGTTTTGTGTTTTGTATTTGACGACCGATATGAAATGATATTCCGTCAATTCGGATATCTAAAGGTTTAAATGTTTTTTTGATCTCAATTATTGAGAGTATTGGAATCATGAGGTGGCGCACCGCCTAAAGCAAGGAGGGGAGGACAATGGAAAGATATGTCGTTTTGATGAAACTTACCGACCAGGGGATTAAGGACATCAAGAATGGTCCCCAAAGGGTTGAGTTGGCTGCTGCAGCAATGGAAGCAATGGGAGGTAAGCTGGTGGATTTCTATCTGGTCATGGGGGAATATGACTACGTGGTAATTGGCGATGTCCCCAATGCTGAAGTCGGTACAGCCTTCCTTTTATCGCTGGGAGCCGCTGGTAACGTTAAGACAACGAGCCTCAGGGCATTCAATAAAAAAGAGTTCGCGGACATAGTCAAAAAAATGCCCTGACAAGATGGAAAAGGGAGATCTTTAGTTCAAATGAAAACTGTTTATGAGAGGCCAGTGCGGCGCCTTCTTCATCTTCGATGAAGGCAAAAAGGGCTGAAGTGTCGAGGATGTAAATTTTATCACTCAAGGTTAATATCCTCAGCCCTGGATTTCAGCAATTTTTCCGTCAATAACTCACCTTTACCGGAACCTCGCAAGCGTTTCCTTGCCTCCCCGGGCAGATATTTTTTTTCATCTGTAGGAAAGATTACGAGTACTTCCGTTTTCTTCTTGACATTAATGGGATTGATCGGGCGGATGTTTTTTCCGTCGAAGATGGCTTTTACCGCTTGCATTACTATATCCCTCCCTGTTTATTCAGCTTAAAGAAATGACACGACTATATAGCCATGATCACCACAATTATACAAGCGTTAACTTTATTTTCATGCTTTTCTTCGTTATTATAATGGATGCGCCAGCCTCTTATCCCGAAGGAAGCAGGGGAGGAAAGATCAGCCTGTCGGGTACTTCAGAATGGCGCTGGTCATCCTTATTCTTGCCCTGGAAATTACTGGCCCTCACACCCACCAGCCGGACCTTCTTTTTGAGCTCAATTCTTTTAAGGCAGGCGAATGCCGATTTTCTTATCTCTTCTTCAGAATCGGTATAATCACAGATCGTCATCGCCCTCGTGAATGTCTCAAAATCGCTGAATCGGATCTTTATCGTGTCCGGCATATCCGTAACATCCAGATACGCCTCGTCAATGCCGACATCTTCCATAATCGGGCTGACGGTTCGGAGAACATCTTTGAATATTACGGAAGCAGATGAATAAGCCTCGTAATCTACCGGAAGGAATACCGCATGAGGACACATCTTATAGGCGGTCTTCATGGGCATGGCGGAGTGAACGCCATATTTTCTGGCTTCGTAATTGGCAGTAGAGACAACGCCGCCCAACCGAAGCTCTGTCTTGGGTCGGATGATGGGGTATTTGGGATTCGCAGCTTCCAGATAAACCTGTTCACCAAAAAGCAGCCCTTCTGAGGCTCCAGCATCATGTATTGCGAATTGTTCAGGGATGCTGTATATAATCCCACAGCACGAATGAAATCCTTAAGGAGTCGCATTATGAAGACCGTTCAGACAGAAGTGCCCGAAGCTCTGTATAACAAGGCCGTGGCCCTTGTGAACGAGGGATGGTTTCGCGACGAGAAGGATGTTTTTAAAGAGTTCAACTTTTGAAAAACAGAATAGAGAAAGTATGCGATTACAATTTACAGCGGTTTTTGAAAAGGTCCCCTTGGGCTACATCGCCTATGTTGAAGAATTGCCTGGAGCAAATACACAGGGTCGGACCTTGGAAGAGGCGCGATCCAATCTCTTTGAAGCGGTTGAGTTGACCATCGAGGCCAATCGGAACCTCTCCGAAGAGGAAATCCATAACAGGGTAATGATTAAAGAACCCTTTGCAGTACTGACGGCATGAATGGGAAGAATTCATCGCAAAAAGGAGGAAAGAGATGGCACAACGCACAAAGGTCACGATCCCCTATCTGAGAGAGAAAAAGGCCCAGGGCAAACCCATCACCATGCTGACCGCATATGACTTTCCGTTCGCCGGTATCGAGGAGGAGATCGGCATCGATATGATCCTGTGCGGAGATTCTCTGGGGATGACCGTATACGGTTTTTCCGGCACTACTCCGGTCACGATGGAGCTGATGATACCGCACTCGGCGGCGGTCAAGCGCGCGGCGCCGTCCAGCTTTGTCATCGGCGACATGCCCTTCATGTCCTACCAGGTTTCAAACGAAATGGCCGTTCTCAATGCCGGCCGCTTCCTCCAGGAAAGCGGCGTCGACGGCGTCAAGTTGGAAGGCGGCGAGGAAATGGCGGAGCGTATCCGGGCCATCAGCCGCGCCGGGATCTCCGTCATGGGGCATATCGGCTTGACGCCCCAATCCGTATCGGCCCTGGGCGGGTTCAAGGCTCAGGGAAAAGACGTAACCGGCGCCCTGAAACTGATCAACGACGCCAGAATCCTGGAAGAGTCCGGCGCGTTCAGCCTCCTGCTGGAGGCGATCCCGTCTGAAATCGGCCGGATCATCACGGAACGCGCCGGGATCCCCACGATCGGCATCGGAGCGGGACCCCATACGGACGGTCAAGTGCTGGTAGTTCATGACGCGCTGGGTTTCTTTAAAGGTCACAAGGCAAAATTTGTCAAACAGTACTGCAATTTGAACGACATCATTCGAAATGCGCTGCAGGAATACCAGAGGGATGTGGAAAACAGGGACTATCCGGCAGAGGAACATGGTTACGGCATCGACCCCGCCGTGCTTGAAGAAATCAAAAGTAAACTGAAGTAGATATCTTCCATGCCAAGGATAAGACATCTGCGGCGTCACGGGAATGTCCCTCAACCGCCTCAGCCGGGCGATCTGGCCGCCGTTTCTGGTCTCCCTGGCGGTCCTGGCCGTCGTGACCTATGTGCCATGGCTGAGCACGTACCTGCCCAGGCTTTTTATGGGCCGCTGAAAATCGCCCGACATACAGAAACAAATTCTTTTTAGACGTAAGGAAGATCGTATGAAAAAACTGATGATGGTTATCTTGGTTCTTCATTTGTATTTTTTTCTAAATCCTGCTGTTGCCCTATACGCCGAGACCAGGGAGATCGTTGCAGATGGCACCTACATCATGGGCGACGGGGAGACGCCCATGATTGCGGAAGGCAGGGCTGTGGAACAGGCAAAACGCTACGCCGTGGAACAGGCCGGAACCTACGTAAAGAGCTACTCGCGCGTGAATAATTTCGTGATTGCGGAGGATGAGATCGAAGTTCTCGCCTCCGGGATGTTGGAGATCACCATCCTCGACAAGAAACGAACGGTAGAGGGGGAAGCCATCAAGTTCTGGGTCAAGATCAAGGCGACTGTCAGACCCGACAAGATCGATGTGATCGTTGAGCGAATCAGAGAGAATGGAATCAGTCAGGAATATGCGCAGATGAAAGACGCCTACGATAAGGCACAGGCAGAATTGACGAAGCTCAAGGAACAACTGGCGGCAGCGAAAGAGGAACCGGAGCGCAAGAAGATAATTGGCGAGTTCGGCGCTCAGGAAAAGCAATTCCGGACACATCAGCTTTTCTCAGATGCGCTTAGTGCTTTCTCTGCCGGTCGCATGGACGAAGCCTTCGAACTGGTTGGCCGAACCGTCGCGGAGAATCCGGCTTTTTACCAAGCCTACGTGCTGCGTGGTTTCTTGTACTTCAAGCAGGAAGAGTATGACAAGGCAATCCTGGATTTTGACAAGGTTATGGCACTGACACCCCCCAACGCAGCAAGGGCCTACGCTGGACGGGGGATGAGCTACAGCGCTAAAAGCCGGTTTAAAGACGCCATCACCGATCTGACCCAAGCCCTCCAGCTTAACCCGGGCTTTCCAAAGGATCTGGAGGATAGCATCCACGGACATTTGGGAAGATCACTGTTCGCCGAGGGATTCTTGCGACAGGCAAAGCATCATTTACTGATAGCCTGCAAAGATAGTAATCATAGATATTGCAAGGCCTTGCGATCACCGCGGCTCCAGAACCTGCAATAGAGGAATTCATGTATTGCACAACTGAACAGGTGGTCCGGGGCCACCGGTCGCGTGACGTACTTTTACCGAAGATGCGTCGGGCGTGATTCGCGGCAGCATGTCCGGGGCGTGGGCTGAATCCAGCGGTCTTTGTCCCCTTCGTAGAACCACTTGTCCGGGAAACCGCGGTGGCGGATGAAGACGGGATGCTCCGCCCAACGGATCAGATCCTCGTAAGCCTGGTGAATCTTCCGGAACATCGACGCGTTGCCCCCGATATCGGGGTGGTGGATCTTGACCTGGCGCCGGTAGGCGTCCCGGATGATCTTGCGTAGTTCGGGCGAATCGAGATTCGACTTTTCCAGATTGAGATAGACCAGGGAGGCCGGTCTGACGTCCGGCGTGTGAACGATCGGCGGCTTGACGGCCTGCGGCGGCACGAGGTTCCTGACGGCCTGATCGAGAACGTGGAGCGTGGCGAAATACCGTTTCTTCGTCCGCCGCTGCTCCGCCCACCAAGTCTCACCCAGGATG
>JAHIMW010000159.1 GCA_018896355.1 Pseudomonadota bacterium | reverse complement strand
TCCACAACGGCCTGAAGGGTCTTTTCACTGATCAGGATGCCGTTCGGCAGGGATTTCGTCAGATCCTGCAGCCGGAAGACGGCGTTTACCGAATCGCCGATGACGGTGTAATCCATCTTCTTCTCGAAGCCGATGTTGCCGACAACCGCCTCTCCCGTGTGAATGCTGATACCCATAGCGAGCGGGGCATCAAGCTCTCCGGTGAAGTGGCTGTTGACGGCTGTGAGGCTCCCCTTCATCTCCAGGGCGGCGGCGATGGCGTTGTCTGCATCGGTCTTCCCGGAGATCGGCGCTCCGAAGAGGGCGAGGAAACCGTCGCCCAGGTACTTGTCGACGATCCCCCCGTGGTTGAAAACGATATCGCCCATGCAGCTAAAAAAGTGGTTCAGCATTGCGACGGTCCGCTGGGGGCCGATCTTTTTGGAGAGGGTGGAAAAGCCGCGGATGTCGATGTTCAGAAGCGTCAGGATCTTCAGCTCCTCGATCAGCGGCTTCTCTTCCCCGGCATTGTGGATGATCTTGTCCACGATCTCCCTGGGGACGAATTTCTGAAACATCTTCCGGATGCCCCGTTCGTGTTCGGCCATCGAGAGGGTCTCGCGGTAGAGCTGCGAATTCTCCAGCGCGATGCTGACCGACGTCGCGATGGACTGGAGGAGGTGAAGGTCGTCGTCGTTGAAATCGCCGCTGATCTTGTTGAGAACCTCGATCACGCCGAGGACCTTTCCCCGGGAGATGAGCGGTACGCACAGGGCCGAACGGGTCCGGAAGCCGATCTGCCGATCGAAATCGGGGGTGAAATGCCGGGAACTCTGCGTATCCTGGACGATGATCGGCTCGCCGCGGGCGGCGGAATAGCCGGCGATTCCCTGACCGAGACGGATACGGAAGGAGTTGAGGATGGTCGTGTCGATTGCGGGGTCGACGTTGAAGGCGACTTTGAAGGCCAGTTCATCTCCTTCCAGCAGGAGCAATGAACCAGCCTCCACATTCACAATCGTCCGTATCATGTCCATGGTATGTTTGAGAACCTCCTGCCGGTCGAAGGTCGATGCGGCGAGGATGCTGCCGATCTGTTTGATCGAATCCATCTCCTGATCCCGCTTATTGATTGAGGAGGAGAGACGGTTCTTTTCGATCGCGAGGGGCAGCAGGGAGGCGATCTCCTCCACCTGTTCTTCGCACCCGTTCAGGCCGCCGGCCCGGAAGGCGCCGAGGGCGAGAATCCCCGTCACCACACCCCCGATCTTCAACGGTACGAGAAGGGCGTCATGGATCCCCGGTTTGACAAACAGTTCCTGCTCGAGCGGATGCTGGAGCGCAGACGGATGTTCGATGGCCAGGATATTCCCTTGCCGGACGACCCCTTCCAGGGAGGATCCGGCAATATTGTACCCCCCGTTCCGGGCGAGACCAATCGGGACGGAGGAGAGGATATCCAGGACGCCGGCCTCATTCGGCGTCCTGGACCTGATTTCCAGGATCACCGCCACATCAAAGGGGAGATCGTCCCGGAATTGGTGCAGGACGGCGTGGAGAAGTTCGCTGTTGCGCAGGCTGGAGCCAAGGGTCTTGCAGATGCCGGTGACGGTCGCGAGCTGCTGACGGTTCCGCCGGTCCCGTTTCATCAGGCTCAGGTTGTCGTAGGTGAAGGCGGCGTTGCTGAGAAGCGGTGTCAGGACGTCGGTATCCTCCACCGTGAAGGGGATGTCCGACTCCCGGCGGGAGAGGGTCAGAACCCCGAAGACCTCCTGGATTCCCTTGAGCGGCATGCAGAGGAAAGATTTTGTTGCGTAATGGGCGCGATTCCCGCGTCCGAAGCGGTTGTCTGTTTCGACGTCGTCGATCAGGAGCGGGGATTTGTTGATCACGGCGAATTTGGCGATGCTGGTCGCAAAATCGACACGGTCTCCGATCTTGATGAGGTCTCCCAGTCCATAGGTGGCATGGATCACGAAGGTTTCCCGCTCCTTCCCCTCCAGGATCAGGACGGAACCGACATCGGCGTTGGTCAGTTTCAGAGCCCGCTCCATCGTGATCGCAAACAGATCCTCGCTGTCAAAGGTGACGTAGCAGAGATCGGAAAGTTCCTTTAGTGTGGATAGCTGACCGGTCCGTTTCTCGAGATTGCAGAAGCTGTTCCGGAGCTCATTCTCGACGGACCGAAAAGACTGGACGATTCCCTGCAACTCGTCGGTGGTGGTCGGCTGTTTGAACCCATGGATACCCTTTGTCAATGATTCTGAAATGGTTGTCGAAGTACTCCGGATGCCGTCGAAAATCTGACGGATGAGGATGTATCCGGCAAGCGAGGATGTCAGCAGCGCGAGGATGAATACCGGAATAAGATGGTCCTGCAGGAGATCATATTTCAGACCGAAGTAGAGGAGTCCGAGAAGCGGCACAAAGAAGAAAAGCGCGAATATGATGGACAACCGATGGTAGAGCCCTTGGCTTTCCATGGAGAGGTCAAAAATCTTTTTCTTGAGATTCATGGTGGATCTCCTGTAAATACTTTCCGATGAACCGTGTATGAATTCTAACAGATCTGGTCGGGAAAAAACAGAAAATTCGCTTGGACGGAAAAGATCCCGTTGCCGCCCTTCAGTTTCATGCAACGCCCGCGAACAGATCATAAGGTTTGGCTATATCAAGACCGGAAAAGGAGAAAGTTCATGTTCGAGAAGGCTGTCCAAGGAAAGCCGGTCAAAGCGGCTCCGAACGGTGGGCGAACATGACGATTGACAGCCATGCACACCTGGAGATGGAGGCCTTCGACGGTGACCGGGAGGCGGTTATCGGGAGGGCGGCGGCGGCCGGTCTGACCGCGATCATCACCGTCGGAACGACGCTTCCCGATTGCGAAAAGGCTGTGTCGCTTGCAGGTCTTTATCCGCTCGTCCATGCGGCCGTCGGCATCCACCCTCACGAGGTGAAGGGGATCGACGCCGGGAGCTATGATGCTCTCCGGAATCTTGCCGCGCAGCCGAAGGTGGTTGCGATCGGCGAGATCGGCCTCGATTTCTTCTACGACCTCTCCCCGCGGGAGATCCAGCTCCGGCGGTTTGCGGAGCAGCTCGACCTCGCAGAGGAACTGGACCTCCCTGTGATCATCCACGACCGGGATGCCCATGCCGAAACGGTTGCGATTCTCCGACAGCGGAAGGGCCGCCTGCGGGGGGTTCTCCACTGCTTTTCCGGGGATGCGGAGATGGCCCGGGAGTGCGTCGCGCTGGGATTTCATCTCTCCGTGGCCGGCCCGGTGACCTACCGGAAGGCGGATCAACTCCGGGCGGTGGCCCGGGAGATCCCTGCGGAGAGGCTTCTCATCGAAACGGACGCCCCCTACCTCGCCCCACAGCCGTACCGGGGGAAGCGCAACGAGCCGGCCTATGTGGTAGAGACGGCCCGCTGCCTGGCGGAGATCCGCGGCATGGCCCTCGGAGAGCTGGAACGGGTGACGGAGGAGAACGCCCGCCGGCTCTTCGGTTTAGGGTCTGTTACAGACCCTTAGGCGGGAAGAAAGCGGCTTGATTTCGGAGGGGATTTGGAGTAGGAAAAAGACGCGTAAGCGCAAGGGGTGCCGATCAGGCTGAGAAGATACCCTTTGAACCTGACCTGGGTAATGCCAGCGTAGGGAATGGCGGCGGTTGTATTTTCGGTGCATGGATTCCGGGGCCATATCCCAACAGGGTATGGCTTTGTTATTTTGGACCTTTGGGCTCTCATTCAGAGATTTTGGCGCGACGGGGCGGTATCATGAAGAAGGTGGTTTTTGTCATTTCCGGCGGGGAACTGGGCAATCCGGCGTTTCTCCGGGAGCAGGCGGCGACGACGGCGCCGATGGCGGTGGTCTGCGCCGACGGCGGGGCTCGTCACCTCGAGGCCGCGGGGATCCTCCCCGTCCTTATCGTCGGGGACATGGATTCCCTGGATTTGGCAAGCCAGCAATATTATGAGGCGAAAGGCTGCCGTATTCTCCGCCATCCGCGAGGGAAGAATGAGACTGATACGGAACTGGCGCTCCACGAAGCCTTCCGGATGGAACCGGCGGAGGTCTGGATCTGGGGCGCCCTCGGTCATCGCGTCGACCACACGCTGGCGAACATCTCCCTTCTTGTCCAGGGGAAGGAGAAGGGGATCGATGTCAAACTGATCGATGGATGGTGCGAGCTCTTTCTGATCGACCGGCGGACGGTTCTCGAAGGGGAGGCCGGACAGACCGTTTCGCTCTTTCCGTACGGGGGGCCGGCGGTTGGGGTCACACTGACGGGGTTTGAATTTCCGCTGACGAAGGCGGTCATGGAGATCGGCCGGCCCTTTGGGGTCAGCAACCGCATGGCGGCGGGGAAGGGGATCATCGAACTGGATTCGGGATGCCTCCTCGCGGTGAGGTATTTCCGGCCGGGGGTTTTCCCGGGGGAGGTGAAGGGATGAAGCCGGTCCGGATATTGACGATTGCCGGTTCGGATTCCGGCGGCGGGGCGGGAATCCAGGCCGATCTGAAGACGATCACCGTTCTCGGGGGGTTCGGGATGAGCGTCATTACGGCGCTGACCGCGCAGAACACCCTCGGGGTCCACGGGATCCACGACGTTCCGCCGGCGTTCGTGGCGGCCCAGTTCGACGCGGTTGCGACCGACATCGGGATCGATGCGGCGAAGACCGGGATGCTGGCCACCTCGGAGATCATCCGGGTTGTGGCGGAGAAGATACGCCGGTACGGGATCGAGAAGCTCGTCGTCGACCCGTTGATGGTGGCCAAGGGCGGTACGTCGCTGATCCGCGAAGATGCCAAGAAAACCATGATCACGGAGCTCATCCCGCTTGCCTTTGTGCTCACGCCGAACATCCCCGAGGCCGAGGTCCTCTCCGGGATACGGATCGCGACCCTTTCCGACATGAAGGAGGCGGCGCGGATCATCGGTCATCTGGGGGCAAGGCATGTGGTCGTGAAGGGGGGGCACCTCGCCGGGGATGCGACGGATCTCCTTTACGACGGCCGAGAATTCCGGATCTTCAGCGCGCCGCGGATCGCGACGGCGGATACCCACGGAACCGGCTGCACCTATTCGGCGGCGCTCGCTACCTGCCTGGGCCTCGGGATGGACGTCGCCGGGGCCGTGGCGGAGGCCAAACGCTATATCACCGAGGCGGTCCGGCACGCCTGGCGCGTGGGAGGGGGGCACGGACCGACGAACCACCTGGCGCCGCTCTTCGTCCCGGGAGCCGCCGGGGAGGCCGGATGGCCGGAAGGCTGGAAAACGGCAGGTTAGGGGAAAGCATGGAAGAAAAATTCATTCTCCGGAGATGGCGGCGGTGAGGCGGGTGTTGCGTCCGATGCCGGAGAAGAATCATAAATTATAGCCGGAGGTTTGAACGTGCCAAGAGATGCGGCCGCTGAAATTGTCCGCCGACTGCGGGAGGCCGGTCATGAGGCCTTCTGGGTG
>JAHIMW010000158.1 GCA_018896355.1 Pseudomonadota bacterium | reverse complement strand
CGGCTCATACGGCTTAAGGGTGGCTTGGAGATCGGAGTTTTTAACCTGCAGATCAAAAACAGGATGTCCCTCTATTTTCAGGGCTTCTATCATGACTCTGACATCTGTTAGAGCTGAATCTACTTCCTCTGCGGACCACAACGGATCGACATTGTGGAGAAGCAAAACGGGGAGATCGGTTCGCCTGATCGCATCTATCATGGATAATGCCACTCCCTCGCGATTTCAGATTTTATATCAAGCTTCATGATGAACAATCCTCTGATTACACCTGAAACGGTATTCACAGGCATGAATTTCTTTTTCAAATATCTTAGGCGCCTCCTCTGAAATCATCAACTTTTTACGGCTATGCCGGTTTGTGAATCAGCAGGGAGTACGCATCAACCGGATGATCCTGAAAAATATGAAGCTCCTCGACTGAAACGTGGGGCGCGCAGGTTTCGCTGCCTGCCGGATCATGATCGACCGATCCCCTCCCGGCGCCTCTGTTCCCGGTTTTGCAGCTCCATCCAGACCGTACATACCGTCCGGCGCGTCTCCTCCGGCGACCCCTCATTGTGGATAATGATATCCGCCCAGCGAAGTTTCTCCTCGATCGGCATCTGTGCGGCAAGCCTCCGCTCCGCCTCTTCCCGGCTGAAACCGTTGCGCGCCATCACTCTTCGAATCTGCTCTTCGGGCGTGATGTAGACGAGGAGGACCAGATCCACCATTTCCTTTAGGCCGGCCTCGACGAGTAGCGGAATATCGGACACGATGATCGCGTCCGCACGCCTCGTCCGGATTTCCTCCAGCCGCCTTTGCCACTCCTCAAAGATCGCCGGATGGACGAGGCGGTTGAGGAGCTCCCGTTTCTCCCGATCGGCGAAGACCGTTTCGCCTAACTTGCGGCGATCGATCGTCCGGTCCTCATGGAGGATCTCTTCTCCAAAATGGCGGACGATCTCCCGCCAGACCGGCCCTCCCGAATCTTCGACGGCATGGGCCATCTCATCGAAGTCGATCAGAACGGCCCCTTTCTCCGCCAGCATCCGGGCGACGGTCGATTTGCCGCAGGCGATCCCCCCTGTCAGGCCCACATTCAGCATTGTCGCCCTCGTAATCCTCCAGCTTTACGTCAGCCGAAACCAAAGGCAAGGCGGGGGAGAAACGAAACTCTTTACACCTCACGCCTCACATTTTTCAGGTTCCTCATGAAGATGATCCGCAGCCCCTCGATGGTCAGCATCTCATCGACCACGTCGATATGCTTCGCCTCTTTGGCGATCAGATTCGCAAGCCCCCCGGTCGCTACGACGAGCGGTTCGGAAGCGCTTTCCGCCTTCATCCGCTCGACGATCCCATCGACAAGCCCCGCATAGCCGTACATGATGCCCGCCTGCATGCCGCTCACCGTATCCTTGGTGATGATCAAGCTTGGCTTGCAGAGTTCCACCCGGGGGAGCTTGGAAGCCTTCTCGAAGAGGGCCTCACTGGAGATCATGATCCCCGGGGCGATGCAGCCGCCCATGTATTCCCCCTTGGGTGAAATGTAATCAAAGGTGGTCGCGGTTCCAAAATCGACGATGATCATCGCTCTCTGGTATTTTTCATAGGCGGCAACGGCATTGACGATCCGGTCCGCCCCGACCTCCTTGGGGTTGTCGTAGAAGATGGGCATGCCCGTCTTCACACCGGGTCCGACGATCAGAGGTTCGATGCCGAAGTATTTCTGACAGAGAGGCTCAAGGATGTTCAGCATCGGCGGGACGACACAGGAGATGATGATGTCCTTGATTGCCTTCGAACCGATCCGGCTGTTTTTGTAGAGATTCAGGATCAGCATCCCGTACTCGTCGACGGTGTGATCGATGACCGTCCGGATCCGCCAATCGTGGACCAGTTCTTCCCCGTCGTAAAGACCGATGACCGTATTCGTGTTTCCCACATCGATGACCAGAAGCATTATTTCACCTCTTCCCGACCTTTACTCAACGTGCAAATCGCATCCCGGAAGCGCGCATTGGAGATTTTTCGGGGAACCCTGCCCGAAAATTAGGGACAGCTCCCTATTTTTCGGGGAAAAATAGGGAGCTGTCCCTAAAAAATGTCCAGCGCGCGGAGGGATCACGATTTGCCACTCTCTCCCTTCATGATCGTGGCGTCGCCGGCGATGACCCGCCGGACGGCGCCCTGTTCGTCGGCGATCAGAAGCGCCCCGTCCCAGTCGATGCCGGCAAACACCCCTTCCAGCATCTGATCACCGAAGAGGACCTTTAGGCGCTTTCCCACCATCTCCGCCCGGACGAGCCATTCCTCTCTCACCGGCGCAAATCCGCCGTGCAGGAAGATTTCATACCACTGTTCGAACCGCTCGCAAAGTAAAAACAGCAAATCCTCCCGTGAATGTTCCCGCCCGGTCTCCTCCCGAAGCGATGTGGCGGTCTCGCGGTGCGCCGGATCGAAATCCGTCCTCTCCATGTTCACGTTCAGGCCGACCCCGACGATGACCGAATCGATCCCCCCCGCGACCATCCTTGTCTCCGTCAGGATGCCACAGACCTTCCTGCCACCTATCAGGAGATCGTTCGGCCACTTGATACCCACGCGTCCGGGATAGACGGCGGAGATTGCCTCCGCGACCGCCACCCCCGCCAGGAGGGTGATTTGTGAGGCATCGGGCGGCGGAATCGCCGGCCGGAGAATGACGGAAGTATAGAGATTGCATCCGGGCGGCGACTGCCAGCTCCTCTGCAGACGCCCCCTTCCGGCGGTCTGACGATCGGCGAGGACAACCGTCCCTTCGGGGGCGCCCCCCAGCACAAGCTCCCAAGCGACACGGTTCGTCGAATCGACCGTCTCCTCGTAGTGGATCCTGCAGCCGATCCTTCTCCCTGTCAGACGCGACTGCAAGGCCTTTGCGTCAAATTGCATCCCGTCCATAATCCGGAGGCCCTTGCAAAACTGTTCAAAATATGTTCCCCCTCCCTTGACGGGAGGGGGTTAGGGGATGGGTGAAATTTCAATATACTGATTTCATGGCAACCTCCCCCCCACCCTAACCCTCCCCCGCCAGGGGGGAGGGGACTTAAAGGGGTTTGTTTGAGGAGCCTGCCGTCGAGATGCCTTGCCTTCACGCCTCACGCCTCACGCCTCACGCCTCACGCTTCACGCTTCAAGCCTCACGTTCTTTCATCTGGATCACGTTGAGGGAGATATCCGCCGCCGCCGCAGAATGGGTCAAGGCGCCCACCGAAATCAGATCGACACCCGTGGACGCGATCTCCCGGACCCTGTCCAGCGTAATGTTTCCCGAGGCCTCAAGAGGGATCTTTCCGCCGACCCGCGCAACCGCGGCGGCCATATCCGAAAGGTCCATGTTGTCCAGAAGGACCGAGTCCGCACCGGCAATTAGCGCCTCCTCCAGTTCCGCCATATTCTTCACCTCGACCTCAATCAGCAAGGTGTGGGGAACCCGGCCGCGGACCCGCCGCACCGCCGGCCCGATCCCACCCGCTGCCGCAATGTGGTTGTCCTTGATCAACACCCCGTCATAGAGGGCAAAGCGGTGGTTGCAGCCGCCTCCCGCGCGGACGGCATACTTGTCGAGGATCCGGAGACCGGGCGCGGTCTTCCGGGTATCCAGGATTTTTGCACGCATTCCCGCGAGCTCATCGACATAGCGCCGGGTGAGGGTGGCAATCCCGCACATCCGCTGCAGCAGGTTCAGGGCGACCCGCTCCGCGGTAAGGATGGAGGCGAGGCTGCCGGAGATCTCCGCAAGGAGATCCCCTTCCCCCGCCATCTCCCCGTCCCGCTTCCGGGGCACAAAGACCAGGGCGGGGTCCAGCGTTCGAAAGACCTCTCCGAAGACCTCAATCCCGGCCACGATCAGTTCCGTCTTGGCCGTCGCCCGGGCGAAGCCCGTCTCATCGCCCCGGAGCGCCGCCCCGGTCGTGATGTCCCCCGCCCCGATGTCCTCCGCAAGGGCGTTCCGGATCAATTCCGTCAACAGGTGTCGTGGCCACATGATCAATTCCTCTATCTGAAAACCAAGTGCTGAGTGCTAAGGACTGAGTGCTGAGAGATAAGTGCTAAGGGCTGAGGGCTAAGGGCTGAGTGCAAGATCTCGTTCGTTACTCAGCACTCGTTACTCAGCACTCAGCACTATTTTCTCCCGCAAGAACCGCCAGCCTTTCCAACGCCGCACTCAGGGCGGCCCTCTTCTCCCCGAACACGCGGGCCTTCTGCTGCTCCTTCTTTACGACCGCCTCCGCCGCCTTGGCCAGAAAGTCCGGGTTGGCCAGCTTCTTCGCGACGACGGCCAGTTCCTTTTCGGCCTTGCTAATCTCCTTCGCGAGACGGCCCTTCTCACCGTCGATGTCGATCACGCCGGCAAGCAGAACATAGACACGGATCGGACCGGCCACCGCCGTTGCGGCCCCCTTCGGTTCGGCCATTTCTCCGGTGATCTCCAGCCTCTCCAGATTGGCCAGATTGGCGATATAGACTCGTCCCCTCTCCAGAGACATCCGCAGCGCTTCGGAGGGCGCCGTCAGTGTCGCCTTCAGCTTCAGCGACGGCGCCACGTTCATCTCCCCGCGGATGTTCCGGATGCGGGTGATCACCTCCATGATCTGCGCCATCTCCTCCTCCGCCTCGGGATCGGAGAAGGCTTCGTCCGCCGCCGGGAATTCACTGACCATGATGGAGGAATCATCCGCAATTAGCGTCTGCCAGATCTCCTCGGTCAGGAAGGGCATGAAGGGATGGAGCAGTTTGAGCGACGTCGTCAAGACCTCCAGAAGGGTCTTCTGGGCCGCGCGCCTTCCCGCCGGATTCTCCTTGCCGTAGAGAAGCGGCTTGGTCAGTTCCAGGTACCAATCGCAGAATTCATGCCAGACAAACTGGTATACGGCCGCCGCCGCGTCATTGAAACGGTATTCATCCAGCCCCCGGATCACCTCGGCGACGGTCCGGTTCATCCTCGCCCGGATCCAGCGGTCGGCGATCGATCCTTCCTCCTTGCGGACGGGAACCGCGGCGTCGTAATCCTCCAGGTTCATCATCGAGAACCGCGTCGCGTTCCAGATCTTGTTGACGAAAAACTTGTACCCCTCGATCCGCTCCTCCGACATCCGGACGTCACGCCCCTGCGCGGTGAAGGCGGCCAGCGTGAACCGGAAGGCGTCCGTCCCGAACTTGTCCATCATTTCGAGGGGATCGATGCTGTTCCCCTTCGATTTGCTCATCTTTTCGCCGTTCTCGTCCCGAACGAGGGCATGGAGGTAGACATCTTGGAACGGGACCTCCTTCATCACGTAGAGCCCCATCATCATCATCCGGGCGACCCAGAAGAAGAGGATGTCGAATCCGGTCACGAGAAGCGACGTGGGATAAAAAGTCTTGAGCGCTTCGGTGTTCTCGGGCCATCCCAAGGTCGAAAAGGGCCACAGCCCCGAACTGAACCAGGTGTCGAGGACATCTTCCTCCTGCCGCAGCTTGGCGCCGCCGCAATCGGGGCAACGGTCGGGATCCTGCGCGGAGACGATCAGCTTACCGCACCCCTCACAGGTCCAGACCGGGATCCGGTGGCCCCACCAGATCTGTCGCGAGATGCACCAGTCGCGGATGTTGTTCATCCACTCGAAATAAGTGGCCTCCCATGTGGGCGGAACGATCCGGGTCCTTCCCTTCACCACCGCGGCGATCGCCTCTTTGGCGAGGGGGGCGATCCGGACGAACCACTGCCGGGAAACAGCAGGTTCGATGTCGGTCTTGCAGCGGTAGCATTGTCCGATGTTGTGCGTGTAGGGCTCCGTCCCGACAAGGAAGCCTCCCTGCTCCAGATCCCGGAGCACGTTCTTCCGGCATTCGTAGCGATCCTGACCCCGATAAACCGAGCCGTTTTCATTAATGACCGCGCCGTCGTCCATGACCCGGAGGATCGGAAGCCCGTGGCGCCCGGCCATCGCAAAGTCGTTCGGGTCGGACGCGGGCGTGATCTTGACGGCGCCTGAACCGAATTCCATCGTGACGTAGTCGTCGGCGATGATCGGAATCCTGCGGTTCACGAGGGGAAGGATGACCTCCTTTCCGACGAGATGGCGGTACCGATCGTCGTTGGGATTGACGGCCACCGCGGTATCGCCGAGCATCGTCTCCGGCCGCGTCGTGGCAACCACGATCCCCCCCTCTCCCTCCGCGAAGGGATACCGGATGCTCCAGAGATGCCCCTCCTCCGGATGGTACTCGACCTCCAGATCGGAGATGGCGGTCCGGCAGCGGGGACACCAGTTGACGATATAATCCCCCTGGTAGATGAGACCGTCATTGTAGAGTCGGACGAACACCTCGCGGACGGCCCTCGTAAGCCCCTCGTCCATCGTGAAGCGCTCGCGCGACCAGTCGCAGGAACAGCCGAGGCGCTTCAGTTGATGGATGATGACCCCGCCGTATCGGGCCTTCCATTCCCACACCTGCTCGATGAACTTCTCCCGGCCAAGGTCGTGGCGCGTCACTCCCTCCTTTGCCAGCTCCTGCTCGACGACGTTCTGCGTGGCGATTCCGGCATGGTCCATCCCCGGCATCCAGAGGACGTTCATCCCCTGCATCCTCCGATATCGGCAGCAGATGTCCTGCAGGACGTTGTTCAGGGCATGCCCCATGTGAAGCATCCCCGTGACATTCGGCGGTGGGATGACGATCGAGAAAGGCCTTTTCGAACTGTTGTCTGCCGCACGGAAGAAATCATGATCCAGCCAATATTGATACCATCTGGCCTCTGCTTCGCGGGGCTCAAAAACCTTGGGCAGCACACCGTTCCCCATTCATTCTCTCCAGTCCGTCCATAAGGAGTGAGGGGTAAGGAGTAAGGAGGGCCTCACGCCTTACGCCTTACGCCTTACGCCTTACGCCTCACGCCTCACGCCTCGCACTTCACGTCCCACATTCTCAAGGCATTAATAATCAAGGGGCTTCCGCCACAGAGAAGCCGACGCCAACCGTGCCGCGCATCTGTGACCGCAAGCCCCTGTCCCGTCCGCATTTGAAGTTAATAACGCAATTGTTCCCTCATCTTGCGGATCACGAGCAGCGCGTCCGCTCCCCCCACCGGTTCCCGCGGTGAAAAGGCGCCCGATACCATATCCCTCGCCTCCATGAGACCCCGCGAGGTCACCACCATCACCGCATTGAAATAGGGGAGATCGGCCCGCAAGTCGGGAAAGGGGGAAGGACTGCCGATGAACCGCGTCGCCAGCGCATTGTCCCCCGAGATCTTGATCAGGATATCCTCGATGATCATCGCGTAGGTCGCCCGGTCCACCAGCTCGTCCGGCCGGAAGCTCCCATCCGGATAGACCTCGAGGCCGCGCATGCCGATCCGGATCATCGCCTCGATGTCCGCCCGAAGCGGATGGCTGCCGATATCCGCCGCGCTGGTCCGTCCGGCGGTGGTTGTCTTGGCCTTTTCCGGATCCTTGAAGGCAGTATCGAAGGTCTTCGGCGTCCTTCTGGCATAGAGGACGTCGATCTTCAGCTCCTCCAGGAAGAGGGCCGCCACGTCCGCCCGGGTGATTTGTTCGACCAGCGCAATCTTTTTCCCCGTCACGGTTCCCGGCTTCGCCCGCTGGATCTTCTGCACCAGTTTCCACCGGTCGTCGGCCTCGGTGACGTATTCCCCATTCAGATCCAGAACCCGGCTGAACATCCGGCCGGCCTGATCCAGATCGAGCGCCGTCAGATAAGCCTCCCCCATGAAATAATGGGGGGCGGCGGCCTTGGGATCGATCAATACCGCCTGGTCGAACGCATCTTTCGAGTATTTCAACCAGGCGTCATCGGGCTTGCATTCGATTCCAATACGCAAACAAACGGAATGGCTCAAGGTGTTCACACGGATGTAACCGACCCGGACGAAGATCTTCTCCTCATCGGTGCGGACGTGCTTCTCCGCCTGTTTGAGGGCGTCGAGTCCGCCTGTGAAATCTTTTTGATAGGCCTTGACAAGGCCGATCCCGACATGGGCCTTTGCATAACCCGGATCCAGCCTCAGGGCGTGTTCAAATTCACGCCCCGCATCGACAAACTTCTCCTGGTTCAACAGGCGGATCCCGGTAAAGGTATGATGCTCCGGCGTGTCGAGCTGGCTGAGGGGTTGCTGCACCTTCGGTCCGCAGGAGATCATGAGGACGCCTGCAGTTACAACCACCAGGAGCCGGAAAAGGCACATGGGTTTTATTCGGCCGATCATCGTCTTCTCCTTTCAGTGTGGGCTCCCGTTCAAAGCCGGCCCATTTCGTTCCATCGTTCCATATTTCCTATCTTCATACCCCGCTGAAGTCAAGAAAATTCCCTGCTTTCTCAAAGGGGAATCCCCGTTAACGTTTCAGAAAGAGGCCGATCTGCTTGGACGCTGCGTCGACATCCCAAGGATCGAGCCAACCCACCTCCCGGTCGGCGGCAAACCAGGTCATCTGCCTCTTCGCGTAGCGGCAGGTGTCCCGTTTGATCCGACTGACGCTCTCCTGCAGATCGCCTTTGCCGGCCAGATACGCCAAAATATGCCTGTATCCCAGGGACTGCATTGGTTTCAGGGATTCGTGATAGCCCATCGCGAGCAACCGCCGGACCTCATCGACAAAACCGTTTTCGATCATCCGGTCCGTCCTCCCGTCAATCCTCGCCAGCAGTTGTTCCCGATCCAGCCGGAGCCCGATCTGGAGGACCTCGTATGGACATTCTCCGAATCGATGACCTTGCTGATGGTCGACGATGGAACGGCCCGTCAGCTCCAGAACTTCCAAGGCGCGGATGATCCGGACACCGTCATGGGGATCGATCCGCGCGGCCGCTTTTTCGTCCCTCGTCCGGAGTTTTTCGTAAAGGTGGGATTTTCCCAACCGGTTCATCTCCTCCCGCAGGGTCTGCCGCAGGGATTCGTCCGCACCCGGTCCCGCGATCAGCCCCCCCATAAGGGCCCGGATATAGAGGCCGGTTCCCCCGACGACGAAGACCGGTCTCTCTTCCCGCTGCAGATCGGCAATGATCCCGTTCGCCAGCCGGATATAGAGCGAAACGTCGAAAGGCTCATCCGGATTGACCACGTCGAGAAGGTGGTGGGGAATCCGCCTCCGCTCTTCCGGCGTCGGCTTCGCGGTGCCGATATCCATGTGCCGGTAAACCTGCATGGAATCGGCGCTGACGATTTGGCCGCCCCACCGGTCGGCCAGTTCCAGGGCCATCGCCGTTTTTCCGACGCCGGTGGGTCCAAGGATACAGATCAAGCTCGGTTTGGGGATATCGGCACCGGCCATACTTGGGCTATCTCCTCTTGAACAGCTTTTCCAACTCGCCCACGGAGATGGCAACCGCGAACGGTCTCCCGTGCGGGCAGGTTGCGGCGCTCGGGAGCGCGTCAAGCTCGCGGCTGAGGCTCTCGACCTCCGGACCGTTCAGCGGCCGGTTTGCCTTTACGACCGCCCGGCAGGCAAGGGCGGT
>JAHIMW010000157.1 GCA_018896355.1 Pseudomonadota bacterium | reverse complement strand
GATGGTGAGAAACAATGTCATCAGCATGGCTGCCCTTTCTATTTCACGCCCATATCCTTGAGTCGGCGGACGATCTCTTCTTCGCTCAGGAATCCCAAGTGCCGAAAGACCTCTTTGCCCTTCTTGTCGAAGAAGATCTGCGTGGGAATCCCCCTGATGCTGAAGCGGTGGGCCGGTTTCGGATCCTCCCAGACATCGAGGAAAACGATGGCGGCCCTGCCGGCATATACCTTTTCCAACTTCTCCAGAATCGGCGCCATCATCTTGCAGGGGATGCATTTTTTCGCGCCCAGATCAACCATCGTAACCATCCTCTTGACGGGGACCTCCGGCGGCGGTGCCGCGGCAAACAGAGCCGCCGGCAGCACAAACAGGAGCAGGAGCGAAAGGCCATAGAGAATGACGGCAACCTTAAAGCGATTTGGTTTCAAAGTATTTCCTTTTGAACTTCAACGCTACATTGACCAGGCTGATCAACACGGGTACCTCCACCAGCGGGCCGATCACCGCCGCAAAAGCGGCCCCGTGGTTGATCCCGAAGACGCCGACGGCCACTGCAATAGCCAATTCGAAATTGTTGCTGGCAGCGGTAAAGGAAAGCGTAGCCGACTTGCCGTAATCGGCCCCCGCCTTCGCGCTCATCCAGAAGCTCACCAGAAACATCACGATGAAGTAGATCAGCAGCGGAACGGCAATGAGCAGGACATCGCCGGGCTTCTCGATAATCTTTTTGCCCTGCATCGAAAACATCACCACAATCGTGAAGAGGAGCGACACAAGCGTGATTGGAGAAATCCTGGGGATGAAGATCGTGTGGTACCACTCCTTACCGCGCAGCTTGACGAGGACGAAACGGGTGATCATCCCGGCCAGAAACGGAATGCCCAGATAGATGAAGACGCTCTCGGCGATCTGGCCGATCGTGATCTGCACCACGGCCCCGGAAAGGCCCAGCAACGGCGGAAGGATCGTGATGAAAAGCCAGGCGTAGACGCTGTAAAATAAAACCTGAAAGATCGAGTTGAAGGCGACCAGACCCGCGCAGTACTCGGTATCGCCCTGGGCCAAATCGTTCCAGACGATGACCATCGCGATGCAGCGGGCCAGGCCGATCATGATCAGGCCGATCATGAACTCCGGCTGATTATGCAGAAACAGGACGGCCAGTACGAACATCAGGATCGGCCCGATGATCCAGTTTTGAACCAGGCTCAGCCCCAGCACCTTGAAGTCGCGAAAGGCGTCGCCCAGTTCCTCGTACTTCACCTTGGCGAGCGGCGGATACATCATCAGGATAAGGCCGGCGGCGATCGGGATGCTGGTCTGCGTTCCTTCCGGCCGGAGGGAACCGATCCAGTCCCCGACGCCCGGGGCAAAATACCCCAGCAGGACACCCGCCCCCATAGCCAGGAAAATCCACAGTGTCAGGTAGCGATCCAAAAACGAGAGTCTTTTTGAAATTCCATCCGTCATGATTTCCTCCTCAAGATTGATTATTTCCCGAGCCATGCCAGGATTTCTTCTTTCTTCGGGATTTTCCCCACGGACTTCACCTCGCCGTCCACGACCACCGCCGGGGTGCCGAAGACGCCGTATGTGGCAATCTTCATGATGTCGCTCACCTTCTCGATATCTGCCGCGACGCCCGCCTCGGCAACGGCTTCACGGACCAGCTTCTCCACCTTCTGGCAATTAATGCAGCCTGGTCCCAAAATTTTGATTTCCATCGTTTCATCTCCTTTCTTCTTCGCTTCGGAATGATCTTCCATCATTTCCTTCTCCTTACACAACCAACCATCCGTAGGCCATCCCCGCCGCAGTGGAAAGGACCGCGACGATGGCGCAGTAGGTCAGGGTCTTCTTCAGGCCCATGATCCCCGTCAGCGTCAACATGCTGGGGAGCGAGAGCGCCGGTCCCGCCAGCAGGAGCGCCAAGGCCGGTCCCTGCCCCATCCCCGAACCGATCAGCCCCTGGAGGATCGGGACCTCCGTCAGCGTCGCGAAGTACATCAGCGCCCCCGAAACCGAGGCGAAGAGGTTCGCCCAGAGGGAATTCCCGCCCACCAGGCTGGCGATGTAATGCTCCGGGATCAGCGCTTCATGCCCCGGACGCCCCAGGAGAAAGCCCGCCACGAGGACACCGGCCAGGAGCAGCGGGAAGATTTGCTTCATGAAGCCCCAGGTCGCCTGCACCCAGGAGGTGAGTTCATCCTTGACGAACCAGGTTTTCAGCATGACCGCCAGAACGATCAGAAGCGCCACGGTCACATACCACTTGGCGCCGAAGATGACTTTCCAGACGCCCGCGTCGCCGGCCGCCGGCTTCGCAAAAGCCGCAAAGACGAGGATCAGGACCATTGTGAACATATAGACGGCATCCTGCCACAACTTCCGCGTCTTGCCGTCCTCGTCGGGCAGGTAGATCTGGCCGGCGGTCCGGTTCGCGTCGTCCTTCCGGAAAATGAACGCCATGAGGAGTCCTGTCACGATGGCGAACACCACCGCGCCGACTGCCCGGGCTAAGCCGAGCTGCCAGCCCAGAACCTTGGCCGTGAGCACGATGGCCAGAACGTTGATCGCCGGCCCCGAATAGAGGAAGGCCGTGGCGGGGCCGATCCCCGCCCCACGCATGTAGATCCCTGCAAACAACGGCAGGACTGTGCAGGAGCAGACGGCCAGCACTGTCCCCGAGACCGAGGCGACCGAATAAGAGAGAAATTTGTTCGCCTGCGCTCCGAAGTACTTCAGGACCGACGCCTGGGAAACAAAGACGGCGATCGCCCCGGCGATGAAAAAGGCGGGGATCAGGCAGGTCAGGACGTGCTGCCGGGCGTACTCCTGAAGCATCATGAAGGCCTCCAGGCCCGACCGGCGAATCACCTCGCTATCCCACGGAATGTAGTAGGCAGCCAAAAACCCGGCCGCGATGATCAGCAGTTTTGTTTTTTCTTTCATGACATCAAATTTTTCCTTTCTTCAGGGGACATCATCTGCTTTCCTTTACCGTCGGACACACCCGTCCTGGCAGCCGCTATGGACATCTCCGGATGAGTGCCTCGGCAGAACCGAGGGTCAACTCGGGAGAATTTGTATGGCCATCGGAAAATGGAGAATCACTCACGGGTCCGGCAGAGATCCTCCCGGCGGAGCCCCTTGCTCCTTTCGAACAGGTCCCGGATCTCCGGGTCGTCCTCCAGCCAGTGCTTCAGGTTTCCCAGGAGAGACGCCGCATAGGGGCTGCGGCCGCCATCGCTCAGGGAGTAGTTTACCCAGAGGCCTTCCTTCTTCCGGCCCACCATGCCCGCACTCTCAAGGCTCTTCAGATGCTTGGAAACGGTAGGCTGGGCGATCCCCAGGGCCGCCTGGATCTCGCAGACACACATCTCCCGTTTCTGAAGCAGTTTCAGAAGTTTCACCCGGTTGGGATCGGACAGCGCCTTCATGACCTTGATGAATTCCTTCATGGCATCTTCTCCATATTTCTAATTGGAAATATCGTGCTGATCAGTGATCCTGTCAAGGGGAAATTTCATGCGTCTCAGACAACCCCCAGCTTCGCGAGTTGTTCCTTAACCTTCTCTTCGCTCATGAAACCCTGATGACGGAAAATCTCCTTGCCCGCGGGGTCGAAAAAGATCACCGTCGGGATGACCTGAATCTGATAGTCGGAGGCCAATTTCTGGTTGTTCCGGACATCGATGATCAGCACCTCCAGCTTTCCCGCATAACCTTTGCGGATCGTCTGCAGGACGGGGCGAAGCTGGCGACAGGGGATGCAACTGTTGGAGCCGAAATCGACGATCATGGGCTTGCCGCCGGTCAGGGCCTTGCGGAAGTCCGCTTCCGATTGGGTTTCCATCCCGGGCGGAACAACGGCCAGCTTCTGAAGTTCCTTCTGGTTGACATCGATCTTGGCGTTCTTGCGCAGATCGGCAATCAGCTTCTCCGCCTCTTCGCCCTGGCGCTGTTGTTCGATCATCTGCTTGATCAAGGGCGCCGCTTCCTCTTTTTTGCGTCCGCCCATCTGATCCTTGTAGGCCTCATAGATGCGGTCGATCTCCTCGGGCGCAACCGGCGGCGAGGCCGCCATTTTCTTGTCGAGATAGGCCATGATCGTTGCGGTCTCCGCGTCTTCCCCCGCGGCCGGCGGCGTCGCGCTTACCCCTTTGGGCGCGGCGACCCCCTCCTTTTTCGCCTGTTGCAGCAGCAAGGTTCGATTGACGATAACATCCAGCAGTTTACCGGGATCCTCCTTGACGAGATCCCGGGCGGCGGGATCGGTCTTGCCCAGTTCCTCCTGGAAACGGGCGACCGTGATCTTCTCGCCGTTCACCGAGGCGAGCACGGGCTTTCCGAGGGGTCCGATCGTAAACAGGTAGGCCGCGACGACGCCGACGATGATCGCCGCTGTCAGCGCCAGGATGACAATCTTCCTTTGTTTCTTCATGAAATGTCCTTTCAATTTGTGGTGATCCCGGCCGCCAGAATCAATCGATTGCTTCCCTTGTTGCAGCATGATTCAGACATGTTTCCTCCTTATCCAGGGAATAAGGTTGAACAAATACCCAGCCGTCATGATGCCGTGGCGGGGAGGCCGATAAAACCCCGAAAGCGCTGTAACGGTAGCCTCTATATTACCGTACGGCTATATAATCACAAACGTCCCTTGTCAAGATAATCTTTCCGGATCTTTCAAGGTGAAACCTGTGATCTCCTCCGCGGCCCGGTTGAAGAAGGTATTGATCCGGCGATCGAGATCCACGGTGAAGACGCCGTCCGTCATGCTCTCCAGGATGGCGCAGCAGGGGAGGCTGTCGCCCCCGCTCCGGCACTGCGAAGATTCCGGAATGGACGCCTCATTGCTCTTGCCTTTTTTCCCCGTCATCGTTACCGGCGCTCGTCATGAGCAGGGAGGAGCGCGCCACGCTGGAGTCAGCGGCGCCTGATATCACTTTCTCGGGATGGGTCGATTACCAAATTGCGAACTCAACCATGCCGGACGGACCGGCGCCGGAAGAGACGGAACAGAGCGGGTGTTTCCGGCGTGCCGCAATTATGGTGCTCGGCCCCTGTGTCGCCGATTACAAAAAGATCCGGCTCATCGCTCACCTGGAGGGGGACCTGGGTCCGCTCCTCCCCTATCTGAACGCGGTGCTGCCCCAGGCGTCCTACTTACCGAAGGCGGAGACGCTGACCTTCATGGACGGCTACCGCATGATCGCGCTTTACCCGAGGCGCATCACGATTGCCAAGGCGGACGAGATTGTGGACGCCTGGCTGACGCTGGAACGGATTCGCTTCCTTGCCGAGCAGACATGGAGTGACCGGGACCGGATCGCGCCTTCCTTTGAGACGCGGAAAAAGCCGCCCGCGCTGGAAATTTTCAAACGTCTGCCTGGAACCAATTGCGGCCGGTGCGGCATGCCGACCTGCCTCGCCTTTGCCATGCATATCTGGACAGGGGAAACCTCCGTGAAACTTTGTCTCCCTGTCTTTGAAGAAGAGGGAAAGTTCTCTCATCTACGAGAGGCATTGCTCGAAATATGCGCCGGTATGGGGATCACGGGCGTCGATCTCGGATAAAAGGAGGATGGGTATGAAAAACAAAGTAGTTATAACGTTTTCACAGGAAGAGCTCCGGACGCTGAACAAGATCGTTCAGGACGCGGACGGTAAGCGGGCCATTGAATATTTAACCAAGTTGGATAAGAAGTCTGATGCGTTTCTCGAACCCAAGTGACGGCCAATCTTCGAGCTCGGTCCGGGAGTTCGCATCGATTATTAGGGGAACTGTTAGGAGGTTGCCATGCCTGATCAGGCGGTCGTAACGTTTACGTACGACGAATATATAAAAATTATTTAAAGATATTCGGATGATAGTTGTGCCATTCCGTCGCTTGCTCAAAGGCGTGAGCCGCCTGCAACGCTTTTGCTTCTCCCCAATGCTTTGAGATAATCTGCAACCCAATGGGCAACTTCTCGCCTGTCAACCCGCACGGGACCGACAAAGCCGGGAGACCGGCCAGGTTGAAGGGCGCGGTAAAGCGCGTCAACTGGCGGGCGGCTTCGATGGCTTGAGTCCCCTCGATGGGCGGCGCAGGGATGGGGGTGGTCGGCAGCAGTAAAATATCAAATTTTTCAAAGAACATCTCGAAGCGGCGGCGACCTTCGGCCTGCGTCCGCCGCGCAAGCGCATACTCGCTGGAAGTTAATGCCGCGCCGATCTCCAGCCGCTGACGGACATCCGCACCGAACCAGTCGGGGCGCTCCGCCAGCCGCTCGCGGTGAAAAGCCGCCCCGTCGGCCTGGGTCATGCGGCCATTCGCCAGCGCCAGATCCGCGAGCCAGGACATGTCCACCTTCTCCACCTGCGCGCCCAAATCCTTGAAAACTTGCGCGGCTTCGGCCACGCCTGCCAGCACTTGCGGGTCGGATGCTTCGACGTACTCCCCCGCCGCCAGCGCCACGCGCCAGCCCCTGACGCCGTCTTCGAGATGGACGAGATAATCTTCCTCGGGAATATCAGCCGAAGCAGGATCATGCGGGTCAAACCCGGCCATCGCCGCAAGCATCATCGCCGCGTCCCGCGCCGTGCGCGTCAGCGGGCCAACATGGTCAAGGTTCCATGAAAGCGGGACTACCCCACGGGTACTAACTCGTCCATAAGTCGGTTTGAGTCCGACCACACCGCACAAAGAAGCCGGGATGCGGATCGAGCCGCCCGTATCCGTGCCGAGGGCAGCCAGACACATCCCCGTCGCCACTGCCGCCGCCGACCCGGACGAGGAGCCGCCGGTCACACGCGTTAAATCCCAGGGATTCTTAACCGCCCCGTAATGCGGGTTGACGCCCGTCACACCCAGCGCGATTTCGTGCGTGTTGGTTTTTCCTAAAACCACCCCGCCGGAGAGTTTGATTTTCAGAACCACATGGGCATCTTCCGCAGGGATGTGATCGGCAAAAAATTTCGAGCCGGCTGTGGTACGGATGCCCGCCGTCTCGAACAGGTCTTTCAGAGCGACGGGCATTCCCAGCAATGTAAATTGCTCCAGGTTGGACGATTGGACCGTAAGCAGCGCGTCGGCCTGCAAGGCCCCCTGGCGGGCCAATTCGGGCGTCAGGGTGATAAAGGCGTTGATGGTCGGGTTGAGGCGCTCAATTTGACGGAGAAAGGCTTCGGTCAATTCGAGCGCGGAAAACTCCCGGCGGCAAAGTTGCTCAAGAGCGGTAAACAGGTTGATGGTAGAAAGGTCAGGTTTCATATTCCCTTTATCCGGCGTAAGCTTCGCGGGTTCCAACGGCAAAAGTCGGCTCATCCTGCTTTCCTTTGACACTGAGGCGCCATACTTGACGATAATGATATCTCCGGCAGGCTACTTCCGGGTAATCGTTCCTTCCCAGGTGCTGATTGTCTTTTCTTTCTTCTCCTCTTCGCCGAACCAGCGGGAGGTTACGCACTTCGCTTCCGTATAGAAGGCGACGCCGTCCCTGCCCATCACGTGAAGGTCTCCGAAGAAAGAGTCCTTGTGTCCTGCAAAGGGAAAGTAGGAAACCGGCACGGGAATGCCCACGTTCACCCCCACCATTCCGCCATGGGTCCGCCGCGTGAATTCCCGGGCATAATAGCCGTTCTGCGTGAAGATGGCGGACCCGTTGGCAAAGCGATTGGCGTTCATGAGCGCCAGGCCTTCCTCGAAGTCCTTCACACGCTTGACGGTGGTGACGGGACCGAAAATCTCGCAGTCGCCCACGGTCATCCCTGGTTTCACATGATCGAAGATCGTCGGACCGACGAAGTGACCGTTTTCGAAGCCGGGCACGACGATGTTCCGACCGTCCAGAATCAGCTCGGCCCCCTCCTCGACACCCCTGTCGATCCAGTCGATGACGGACTGTTTGTGCTCCGCCGACACCACGGGACCCAGTTCCGTCTCCGGATGGTAGGCACAGCCCACCTTCCGCTGTTTGGCAAACTTGAGCAGGTAGGAGATAAACTCGTCGGCGCAGGCCTCCTCGACACAGAGCACCGGCAGCGCCATGCAGCGCATGCCCGCGCAGCCGAAAGTCGAGTTGATGATCCCGAGGGCTGACCGCTCCAGGGCCGCGTCCCGCAGCACCAAGGCATGGTTTTTCGCCTCGCAGAGCGCCTGAACGCGTTTGCCGTGCGCCGCCGCCTTGGAATAGATGTGCAGGCCGACCGGGGTGGATCCCACGTAGGAGATCCCCCGGACGTCGGGATGCTTCAGCAGCAGCTCCGCCTCGACGCGGCTGCAGGTCACGATATTCACGACCCCTTTGGGCATGCCCGCCTCAATGAGAAGCTCCAGAACCCGCATGGCCGTCTGCGGCGTCAGACTTGCCGCCTTCAAAACAAATGTATTCCCCAACGTGATGCACAACGGAATCATCCAGCCGAAAGGAATCATGGAGGGAAAATTGAACGGCACGATCCCCGCAAAAACACCGACGGCTTCCCGGTACATCACCGTATCATGGCCGGTGGAGACGTTCATCAGCGCATCCCCCTGCATCAGGATCGGCGCCCCGCAGGCCAGCTCGACCACTTCGATGCTCTTGAGGATGTCCCTGCGCGCTTCATCGAGATTCTTCCCCAGTTCCGTTGCAACCAACAGCGCCAGCTCCTCAAGATGGGCGTCGAGCAGCGCGCGGAACCGGAACATGACGGCCGTCCGGTTCTGGACCGGCGTCGACGACCACCCCGGAAAGGCCGCCTTCGCCGCCGCCACGGCGCTGTTGACTTCTTCCACCGTACAGCAGGGGGCCTCCGCCATCACCTCCCCCGTACTGGAGTTCGTCACCGGCATGTACTTCGTTGTCTTCGACTCACGCCACTCATTGTCCACACAATATCTCAGTTGTCTTGGTCCACCCATTCCCATTTCTCCTTTCAACCGACATTATAAAGAGGTAATTGCAAAACTCTTCAAAATATGTTCCCCCTCCCTTGACGGGAGGGGGTTAGGGGGTGGGTGAATCTGCAACATTCTGATTTCACGGCAAGCTCCCCCCCACCCTAACCCTCCCCCGCCAG
>JAHIMW010000156.1 GCA_018896355.1 Pseudomonadota bacterium | reverse complement strand
ATTGATGGCTGGCGCGATTGACGATAGGGAGAATGCCTTGAGGTTTCTCCAAACAATTAAAAATCACAGCGAACGCCTGAATTCACTCGTTGAAGACCTGCTTACGCTTTCCAGGATAGAACTCGGTGATATAAGGATAGAGAAAACAGCGGTCAGTCTTGACGATATTGTTGATACAGTCTTTACTACACTGCGGAACAAAGCTGAGATAAAGGGCATTTATCTGAGGAAGGAGATGCCTGAAAATCTTGGCGAGATAAACGCAGACAGAAATCGTCTGACTCAGATACTTCTTACATCGGGAGCAGGCCGTATCTGGTATGATATTACATGCCAACAACGCCAACCGGAGGGCGAGACCCGATGCAATTGGCTACTATCACAGAGCTCCTTGGCATTCCAAACTATAAAGGAAAGCGGGGAATAATATACGGACGTGCAGCCACCGATCACCCCCACCCCATCGGGGGGCAGGAAGATTTCGGGCTTTTACGAGATCATAAAGATTGAGTCGTTCTAAGAGTCTGCTTTTCTATGGGGGAGGTATTCGATGGGACGCCTTGTGTGTCAAGGAGATTTTATTTCAGGATACGGCGTCATGTTCAGCATCCTTGTTCATTTCCGGTCATCTTCGATAGACCATTCCTTTTTGAAGGCGGACTCCATCTCCAGGCGGAATTTCACCGTTTCGTCCTGCCTGTTTACGGCCACATCGCCCCACGTGATGGTCTCACCGGCGGCGATGGGTTTCATGACCTTGACCTGATGGGCGAGCCCGATGTGGAGATACCCGGAGGCGACGGACCTGCGGGCCGGAAGGAGGGTTCCATAGACGGTGAAACCGCCCTCTCCATCCAGTATATCTCCCGGGAACAGGTCCCTTTTTGCCGTCGCTGCAACGTCGCCGGAAAACCCCTGCGCCGCCCCGGTCGGTTCGCCGCGCAGCGCCACGGAGGCGACGCTGATGCCGAGTTCGAGGCCGATCAGGTGGGCCGGCCGGTAGAGGGCCGAGTAACGGCCGCTTTCATCGGTAATGACGCCGTATTCGCGGAAACAGCGGGTGGAGTAAGTGTTCTCAGTGGTAAAGGTCACGTAGACGCCCCAGCGTAGATCGCGGTAGACGGGCCGCCCGTCCCGCTCCAGGCTGGAGACGACCTCCACCTGCCCCGCCTCGTCGAGGAGTCCTCCGGAGGCGCGGGGTTTCAGGATGCGCGGAAGATCATCCGCGCCGCAGGGGGGAAAGCAAAGCCCATTTTTGGGAGGAACGAGGCCGGTCGCATTGGCCACGGCGGCCATCTCGATCGCCGATTTTGTGCCGTCGAGGAAGGAGTTGAACATCTTGGCGTTGAAATCCCCCTGCGCCAGCTGCTCCTCGGTGAAACCGTAATGGCTCCATACCGTATCCGGCGTCGATTGGTGATAAACGGGCAGGTATTTTGTCCCCTTGCCGGCGGCCACCACGGTAAAGCCGCAGGCGCGCCGATCGCTGAATCAGCCGAAGGGATCGCCCTTTTTCTAAAAATCTCCATCTGGGGATTGTGGGGGGCGCTGATCCTGGCGATGGTTCTTTTTCTCTGTTTCGGTGCGCGGTATCTGCTACGCCGGCTCTTTTCAAGAACGGCTGCAACTCGTGAAAAAATGGACCGCAATCGTTTGATCTGCAGGATTCATCGCTGGATTCGGTTGCTGGTCGGCCTGTACACTGGAATGTTCAAACCCGGCAGCGCGCCCGGTTCGATTCAGATGTACAACGCACTGATACGCTGGGGACGGCGCAGCGGGGTTGTGACCGATTCCACGGAGACTCCCCTTGAATACGGCCGACGGCTGAAACGGCATTTCCGGCCGTTGGCGGAAGAGATCGACATGATCGTGGCGCTTTTCAACCGGCAGGTTTACGGGAAGCGATTTCCGCACCGGCAGCAGTTGAACGATGCCCGCCGGGGACTGCGGCGAATGCAGCGCCCGGCCCTGTGGCTGAGCCGTTTGAAACGGCGGATGATGCCGCAGGGTGAAGAAGAGCAGGCGAATGGCTGAGCCCACTTTTCCCTTTGCTTCTGGATCTCTTCCGTGCTTATGGGATGGCCGGCGGATTGAACCAGGCGGGCATCCACGGCCACGCCTTCATTGGCTCTCGCCATTTTATAGAAAAACTGTCAAGAATAATATGCACAAATGTTTAATTATTTAAAATTGTTACGATGATTTTTTTTGCGAGTTCGTCAAAATTACTTGCAGAAAAAAGTTGCATAGAACGGGGGACTTAAATTATAAAGGTGCGTACGTTAACCCATTCACGCAGGAAATTGTAAAAAGACTTGTTGAGAGGTTGTACATTGAACCGAACATTTTTACGAAACACTATCATTCAAGCCGTCCTGTTGATGGTCTTCTGGCTGATTTTGAGCGGTCATTATGATCTCATGCATGTCTCTTTCGGCATTTTCTCCGTAATTCTTGTGTTGCTCATCAATCATCCCCTCAGAAGGCGCCTTTTTGCCTTGGAAGAGGAGCGGTCGGCCACTCTGAACTTAAGTCGTCTCCTGAGACTCAGCTTCTATATTCCCTGGTTGCTCATACAGATCGCCGTGTCCAGCCTGCAGGTGGCCCGGGTCGTGCTGCACCCCAAGTGTCCCATTGATCCTGCGTTGCTGCGTTTTAAAACGAAGCTCAAAAATGTGAGTTCCAGGGTCATACTGGCAAATTCCATTACGCTGACCCCGGGGACGATCACCCTGGAAATCAAGGAGGACGAGTTCCTGGTTCATGCTCTGATGGACATTTCTTCCACAGCCATTATCGACGGAACCTTGCCGGGCCAGGTGGCCAGACTCTACGAGAGGAGGCCGGGACAGGTGATCGGAGATGTCGAAATTATCAAGACCGCCGCCGGATTATGATGGGAAATTTTTTTCTCCATTTTTCCCTTGTGTTGACCGTCATCATCTTCATCCCGCTCTATCGGGTTGTCAAGGGTCCTACGATCTTTGACCGGATGCTGGGCGCAGGGGCCATCGGCACCAAAACGATGGTGCTGATCCTTACCATCGGCTTTGCTTATAACAGACTGGATATGTTTATCGATATTACCCTGGCCTATGCCGTTCTCAATTTTATCGTCATCATTGCCATAGCCAAATTTTTAGGAACGGAAAAATCGAAAGAATGATAGCGGATATTCTGGGCATAACCGCCGTCGTCGCCGGCGCATTTTTCATGTTTGTCGGCAGCGTCGGGTTGATAAGGCTTCCGGACTTTTATTCCCGGAATCATGCCACGGGGAAAAGCGACACGTTGGGCATCATGCTTGTGATCTTAGGGCTGATGCTGATCGAGGGGTTAACCCTCAACAGTGCCAAGATGTTCTTTGCCCTCATCTTTGTTTTTCTCACGAATCCCACGGGCACCCATGCGCTTGCCAACGCGGCGCTGCACAGTGGGTTGAAGCCCTGGTTCAGGAAAGACAAGGGAAAGGAAGGCGAGCCATGTACTGGGAAATAGAAATGGCCCTCTTTGTTTTCTTAATCGTTACCGCCATTCTTTCGCTCTATATCAAGGACCTCCTTACCGCAGTCGTAACCCTCAGCGCGTTCAGTTTCGTATCCGCGCTGATTTATGTCGTCATGGGCGCAATCGACGTAGGCTTTACCGAAGCCGTTGTCGGCGCGGGCGTGACGGGTATCTTTTTTGTGGTCTTGATTTTTCAGACATCCAGGAGGAGCAGCGATTGAAGATAATAAACTGGCTTTTGTTGATCTCCTTCGGGGCCTTGCTGGTCTATGCCTCCCTGGGGCTGCCCAATCGCGGCGACGTTGATGCCGTCATGCACAGGGAGAAAAGCCCGAGCGGATCCCAGGGGGCTTCTTCCTATTATATTCGGAACGCCGACAAGGATGCCAATACACCGAATAT
>JAHIMW010000155.1 GCA_018896355.1 Pseudomonadota bacterium | reverse complement strand
TAACGACGCAAGTTGTTCAGCACAAATCTATTTTTATGTCAAGAAGATATGTCGAAATCAATAATAACTTGACCCATACATCTTGTGCTCAGAATATTTTCTTTTCCTGCAGCTTTTTCTGGAGCTTGACCAAGCGTCGCTTCATGCCACGTTTGATGGTCGCGTAGGTCTCACGATCCTTCCGGGAGAGCGCCTCCGCCAGCTCCAGCGCCTTCGGAAAAAGGCTCTCCGCGGGATGGATGGCCGATACGATCTTCGCGGCCAGCGTCTCATTGCCGGTCAGACGGCGGCCGTGAGCGTGATTGCGAGTTCCCCGTTTGTGAGGGTGAGGAGATAGACCGCTCCTTCCCTGGTCAGTTGCATCGTGGATATGATTTCCCTCCGATCAGCACCCCAGGCTCTTCTTTATTGCCGAAAGCCTGATGAAATGTTGCTTCTCTTCGTCGATGATCCTTTCGATTGCGTCCCGGCGGTCAGCCGGCAGCAGTTCCCGCATCTCCCGGTAATAGTGAATCGAATCCAGCTCCCGCTGGATCGCGAAGTCGAGGGCGGATGCCTCGTCCCGGAGCTTCGCCAGTTCGGCGGCAAACGCCTCCGCGGTGAAGACGAGGCGGTTGTCCACGTAGCTGTGGAGGTAGGCGGCATATTCCCCGTCGTATCCCTCCGGGGGGGCGTTCCAGTCCATCCCGGCCAGGATCTTTGCGAACGTCTGCTGATGTTCTACCTCCTGGTCGGCCAGCATCTGGAAGAGGGTCTTGACCTCCTCCTTTGCGGTCAGTTGGACGGCGTAGCGGTAGAAATTCGCCCCATTCTCTTCGATCCGGACCGCCGCTTCCACAATGTCGCTTGCATCAAAAACAGCCATGTTCTACCTCCTTAAGTTCACAGGATCCCGCGACAGAATACCCGATACTTCGTATGGAAATCGATTGTTTCAGAGCCACTTCTTCCTTCTGAAGTAGATCAGCATGAAAACGGCCATAACGATCATCACGCCCCAGAGGGCGGTATATCCCCACCGCCATTCCAGTTCCGGCATGTATTTGAAATTCATCCCATAAACCCCGGCAAGGAAGGTCAGCGGCATGAAGACGGTGGCGATGAGGGTGAGCACCTTCATAATCTCGTTCATCCGGTTGCTGATGGAGGAGAGGTAGATGTCCAGCATTCCGGAAAGCATGTCCCGGTAGGTTTCGATCGTGTCGATGACCTGGACGGTATGGTCGTGGACGTCTCGGAAGTAGAGAACCGACGGCTCGCGGATGAGCGGCGAGTCGGACCGGCCGAGGCCGCCGATCATCTCCCTGAGGGGCCAGACCGATTTACGAAGGAAGATGATCTCCCGCTTGAGGGTCTGGATGGATCGGAGGGTCTCGGATGACGGGCGGCCGATCAGAGCCTCTTCCACATTCTCGATCTTCTCTCCGAATTTGTCCAGGATGACGAAGTAGCTGTCGACAATCGTGTCGAGGAGCGCATGAGCAAGGTAGTCGACCCCGGCCTTCCGCAGACGACCCTTTTCGTTGCGGATCCTCTCCCGGACGGGATCAAGGGGGCTTCCCTCCTTCTCCTGAAGGGATATCAGCCAGTTGGGGCCGAAGACGATGCTGACCTGTTCGGGAATAAGGCCGCCGCCTTCCGCCTGATTAAAGAATTTGAGCACGATGTAGAGATAATCGCCGTGGTCCTCGCTCTTCGGCCGTTGCTCGGTATTCAAAATATCTTCGAGGGTGAGCGGGTGGAGGCCGAAAACGGTTCCCATCTGTTCGAGCAGGCGAATGTTCTGGAGGCCGTCGATGTGGATCCAGACGACGCCTGCCTCTTCCGGAGGGGGCAGGAGCCCTTCCAGAGTAACGACTTCCTTTTGGTGAAAGTGGGATTCGCCGTATTCGCAGAGGGTGATCTTCGCCTTCTCCGCATGTCTCTCCCCGATGTGAACCAGCGCGCCTGGCGGGAGACCGGTCTTGGCGGATCTTTTCTTTTTGGTTCCGGGCATCTTCCTTTTCCTCCTGGGTCGAGCAGAAATTCCGGTATGGGGATGAACGGTTGCAAAAGCGACGCTAATCTATCCCATCGCTTCCGGAAATTCAATGAAAAAGTCGGCCGGGGAAGATAGCGACGGACGCGATTTTCTCTTGACAAAAGTTTCGGAATTGCGGACGTAAATACCCCGTGTTTGGATATCGAACGTGCAAACGGCGGAGCCGCGAGCGGCTTCCCGGCGAACCGTCCCCCTTGTGCCCGGGGTGAACTCTACGATAAAGAGGCTCCATGCGACACATTCTTGCGGCGACCGAAGACCAGGCTGTAACGGAGATCATCCGCGCTGCCTTCCGCCGGCCCTTCCATGTGGATGCGGCGGCCACGGTCCGGGACTGCCGGGAATTCCTGCGGAAGCGGAGGTACGAATTCAGCTTCATCGATCTCGACATTCTCGACGAACTCGGGGAGGTCCGGGGGGATTCCGGAGCTGCCTTCCGTGCGGTAAAGCAGCTCTTTCCCACGGTCGAGGTTGTCGTCATGACCCGGCCGGAGAGGGCGGGGGATGCGGTCGAGGCGGTGAAGGCCGGTGCGGCCAACTACGTGACCTATCCGCTGAACGCCGATGAGATCCGGTATGTGACGGAGAG
>JAHIMW010000154.1 GCA_018896355.1 Pseudomonadota bacterium | reverse complement strand
GTATTCGTTGGCCACGTATTTTGGATCCAGATCTACCGATACGAGGCCATTCTTTGCTGGGTAATAGAGGATGGTAAAGGTCTCGCGGCAGGCCTGATAGAACCGCCCTTCCAGCTTGGTCTGGATTTCCGATGCTTCGAGGTACTGGGGATCGCTTTCCCGGACGCCCTCCTGATACATCTCGCCGATGATCGTGCGAACGGCGCTGAGTTCGGCGGCCCGCTCCAGAACCGTGTCGTAGGCCTTCGCCGCGCCGGTCAGGAAGCAGACCCGGTTTTTGTAGGGCTGATTCTTGTAAAACTCTTCGATCGCCCGGAAGGAATCTTCCGCCGGTCGAAAGACGATCAGGGTCACCGCATCGGGCTGGAGCTGGACCTGGTCGAGGGCCGGCAAGGCCTGGATCTTCTGGTAGGCCGCCCGCGTCGTGACCTTGAACATGTCATTGAGACGGTCGCGCAGTTCCTTTTCCCGCTGTTCCCGGAGTTTGTTTCTGGCGTACGTGGCCACCTTGGCCTTCAGGTTTTCGACATTTTTGAAGAAGAGTTTTCCGTCCCGGGAGACATGGAGATACCAGGTGTCGGACTGGAGGCGGTCGAAGACGCCGCGCAACTTCACGACATCCCTCTCCGGGGCGGCGAGATCGCCGAGGATTTCAGAACGGCTGAGCCCCAGGACGGGGTTCGTGGCCGTGGAGAGGGAGGAAAGAAAGATCAGCTTGGCGATATCCTGGGCATCCGTCGAGGCGGCGCCGTCGATCTGCTGGGCCAGGGCGCTTCCGCCTTCCGCGGCGATGTCGCGGGCAACGGCCACCTCCAGTCCGGCGTTGATCTGCCGAATCTCGCCGAGCATGGAGGCGTCCTGAAGGTCGAATTCGTGGGGGCCGATCAAGCCGTGTTTCGCCGCCGCACCCGAACTCCACAGATGGGAAACGATGAGCCGCATGATCCGGATCAGGGCGCGGGTCTGCTGAAAGCCGCGATTCTCCTTGAAGCGGGCGTAAAGATCGCGGATCGCCGGGTGGAAAGGGTAGGCGTTCCGGATATCCGTCTTGAGCTGGTCGGGGGAGACTTCCGAAAGGCCCATCTTCTTGGCGTTGTCCACGGCGACACCGTAGGCGTCGGCCACTTCCTCGATGTCAGCGATGGGGGGCGTCTTTTCGAAGATCCGGGTCCGCAGGATGTGATAAATCTCGTTGGTATTGATCTTCACCGGATCGATCCTAACGACGTTTCGGTTCACCTCCTGCTCCAGATCGTTCAGGGACTGCAAGGCCTGGGTGATGGACGCGCTCCCGCCGGCATAGGCGGTGCCGCTGAGGTCGGTGATGACCACGCAGGCCCTCGGGAGTTTGTTGCCGTTGACGGCCACGAGCAGATTAGCCAGGGCAATTTCCGTCAATCGATCCAGGTATGTGTCGCCCACGGCCACCGCCCGGGCGGCTTCGAAATAGGGAGGCAATTCATCCAGCAGAATGAGCGCCGGTTCCCCCCGGAGGAGTTCCACCCACTTGTTGGGATCGGGCGGTTTCAGGGGACTGTAGAATTCGTTGAAGACGGCTTTCCGGTTGAGTTGTTCGGCGATCTCTCCCCAGATCCCGAAGGGCGTGCTGGTCTTCCGGCCGCTGAAGGCGACGACCGTCACCGCGCCCAGATCGCCCGGCTTGAAGAAATCGGCCATGACTTGCTTGCGGTATTTAGGGTATTTTGCCAGGAGCCCCAGGGCGATGAGGTTGTGCGTCTTTCCGCCGCCCATCGACTGACTGAGCAGAAACGTGCCGGAGGCGCTGGTGGTTTTGCCTTCCAGCCGGTTGAACGCCTCCGTCAGGAGGATGCGCATGCCTTCGGTGACATAGTTCTCGGATAGAAACTCATCGGGGTGAATCGACGACAGGTCATCCAGGTTGTAAACCGTGTCCAGGCGCGCCTTGTCGAAAACCGACGCCCTCGGCTTGCACAGATCAGCGAGTGTTTTCATGAATGGTCTCCCGTTGCATGAGTTGATCCTGACTTGACGCCCCTATTCAGCCATTGATTGCCTTTACTTTTTCCCGGAAAGAAAATCCGGGTGCTGTTCGTTTAACCACTCAGCCGTATTCAAGCCATTTCTGCAAGCTCATTTTCAGTTCCGATAATGAAAATCTTATTTACGTATTTACGGAGAGCCACCATGCCAATAGTTCACAGTTTCAAATGGAAGTCAATGAAATTGGTAGAATAATGGCTATGAAGATTTGAATTTGAAGTGTTGCGTACCCTCAATAAAGGCAGATCATCTGAGGAAGTACGCATCAACCAGATGAACCAGAATAAAAAGGGCGGGTTGATAAGCCCGCCCTCGCAAGAGTCTCTATTTCTTCGGCGCCGACGCCTTCTTCTTGGGTTTCTCCGCCTCGGCATTCCGGACGAATTCAATGATGGACATGGGCGCATTGTCGCCCGCGCGATATCCGGACTTGACGATTCGGGTATAGCCGCCGGCCCGTTCTTTATAGCGCTCCGACATCTCGCCGAACAGTTTGCCCACCACGTCGCGCTCACGCACATAGGAGGCCGCCTGCCTCCGGGCATGGAGATCCCCCCGCTTACCGAGGGTGATCATCTTGTCCGCCACCTTTTTGAGCTCCTTGGCCTTCATGTCGGTGGTCTGGATCTTCTCATATTTCAAAAGGGAGGTCACCATCGTCCTCAGCATTGCCTTGCGATGGCTTGTCGTCCTTCCCAGTTTGCTTCCAAATTTTCCCTGGCCCATCGAATCTTATCCTTTCCAAAAATCCAATCTATTCCGCTTCTTCATCCGCCGCTTCCGATTTTCCGACCTTGTTCCACGGCGGGAAATCAAGCTTCATACCGAATCCCATACCGGATTCCAGCAGGATCTCTTTGATCTCGTTCAGCGATTTCCGGCCGAAATTCTTGGTTTTCAGCATCTCCGCCTCGCTCTTCTGAACCAATTCCCCGATCAGGTTGATCCCTGCGTTCTTCAGACAATTCGCCGAACGGACGGAGAGTTCCAGATCGTCCACATGCCGCAGAAGAACGTCATTGATATCCTCTTCCGGTCCCCCAATGTCAGGTGGTTCATTATCCACCACCTCCTCGGAGAAATTGATGAAGGCATCGAACTGCTCCTTGAGGATTTTGGCTGCGTAGGCCACGGCATCCTCCGGAAGAACACTCCCGTCCGTCCAGACCTCGAGGATCAGGCGGTCATAGTCCGCAACCTGACCGACCCGGGCATAGGTTACGGTATAATTCACCTTCTTGATCGGCGAAAAGAGGGCATCGATGTTGATCGTCCCCTCGGGCTGTTCGGGGTCTCTCTCCTTCTGCGCGGCAACATAACCCTTCCCCATCTTGACCGCCATTTCCACCTTGAAGGAGGCCTTCTTGCCCAGCAGGGTTGCGATATGGTGATCGGGATTGAGGATTTCCACCGTCCCGTCGGTCACGATGTTCCCCGCGGTGATCGCCCCTTGCCGGGAGGTATCGATCCGGATGGTCCGCGGTCCGTCCTGATGAAGCTTCAGACGCACACCCTTCAGGTTCAGAATGATATCGGTCACGTCTTCCTTGATCCCGGGGATTGTGGAGAACTCATGGAGAACCCCGTCAAATTTTACGGAAAAAATGGCCGCCCCCTGGATGGAGGAGAGCAGGACCCGCCTGAGTGCGTTTCCCAGGGTTGTGCCGAAGCCGCGTTCCAGCGGCTGACAACTGAATTCCCCATAAAAAGCGGTATGGGTCGTTTCATCGATCTCGATTCTTTTCGGTTGAATCAAACTGCGCCAGTTTCTCTGCATAATTCCTTTCCCTGCCCTTCGGATACCTGGTGATTGTCTTATTTGGAATAAAGTTCAACGACCAGCTGTTCCTTAACCGGCATCGTCAAATCCTCGCGGGTTGGAAGCATTTTCACCACACCTTTGAAGTTGGTCTTATCGACCTCCAGCCACTGTGGGACCCCCCGCCTGGCAACGGTTTCCATAGCTTCAATGATCCGCTCCACCTTCCGGCTGCCCTCCCTGATCTGGATTTCATCGCCGAGTTTAATCAGATAGGAAGGTATATTGACCCGTTTCCCACCCACCAGAAAATGGTTGTGCCGGACCAGTTGTCTTGCCTCCGTACGCGAATTCGCAAAACCCATCCGGAAGATCATGTTGTCCAGTCTTCTCTCTAAAAAAATCAGCAGATTGGTCCCGGTGATACCCTTCTGCCGGTCCGCCTTTTCGAAATATCCCCGGAACTGTTTTTCCAGCAGGCCGTACATCCTCTTGAGTTTCTGTTTTTCCCGCAACTGGACGCCGTAGTCGGAGAATTTTTTCCGCAACTGACCATGATCTCCCGGTGCAAACCCCCGCCGTTCAAAAGCGCATTTCTCGCTGTAGCACCTGTCCCCTTTGAGAAACAGCTTCAAACCTTCTCGCCGGCACAACCTGCATACGGATTCTCGATATCTTGCCAAAAAAGCCTCCCTGATCGATGATCAATTATCAATTTCAATTATCAATGCTGTCTGATCGCTGGTCTTGTAATCGTTGACCGTTGCTTACACCCTTCTGCGCTTGGGCGGACGGCATCCGTTGTGCGGAATGGGCGTCACATCACGGATGATGCTGATCTTGAGTCCCGCTGTCTGTAGAGACCTCAGCGCCGATTCCCGGCCGGAGCCCGGCCCCTTGACATAGACCTGAACCGCCCGGACCCCATGTTCCCTCGCCTTCTTCACGGCATCCTCCGCCGCCATCTGCGCGGCAAAGGGGGTGCTTTTTCGTGATCCCTTAAACCCCTGCATCCCGGCGGATGCCCATGCAATCACATTCCCGCTCAGGTCGGTAATGGTCACGATTGTGTTGTTAAAGGTCGACTGAATATGCGCTATCCCCTCGGAGATATTTTTCTTTTCCTTTTTTTTCCCTGTTTTTCTGACTGGCTTTGCCATTGGTCCTCCGGATCCGTTCGCTCTCTATTTCTTCTTGCCTGCAATCGACCTTCTCGGTCCCTTCCTCGTTCGGGCGTTCGTACTGGTTCTCTGCCCCCGGACGGGAAGTCCCTTCCGGTGCCGCAAACCGCGGTAGCTCCCGACATCCATCAACCTTTTGATGGACATGGAGATTTCCCGCCGCAAGTCCCCTTCGACCTTCACTTCCCTGTCGATAATATTTCGGATGGAGGTTATTTCCGAATCCGCAAGCTGATCGGTTTTCGTGTCGGGGCTGACGCCGGCGTCCCGAAGGATCTCGCTCGATTTTGCCCGCCCAATCCCATAGATATAGGTCAAGGCGATTTCCATCCTCTTGTTTTTCGGTAAGTCCACACCCGCAATTCTTGCCACCGGTCAACCTCCTGATCATTGAATCCTTATCCCTGACGCTGCTTGTGCTTCGGATTTTCACAAATCACGCGCAACACGCCCCGCCTTTTGACAATCTTGCACTTATCGCAAATTTTCTTGACCGAAGAACGTACTTTCACGATCATGACTCCTTAAATCCGTCAAAGACAGGTTATGAACCCCAGCCGCCTCTGCTATTTTGTCCTGTAAACGATTCTTCCCCGTGTCAGATCATAGGGGGAGAGCTCAACCGTAACCTTGTCGCCGGGCAGGATCTTGATAAAGTGCATCCTCATCTTCCCGGATATATGGGCCAGAACGCGGTGACCGTTTTCCAGTTCCACTCGAAACATGGCATTGGGCAGGGGCTCAACCACCCGGCCTTCAACCTCTATCGCCTCTTCTTTCGCCATAATCTCCATTCTGCATGGGACGTTTCCGATCCCCGCCCCATCCGCGAGGCCTCCGCTACTGCACCCGGCTCAGGATCTCCGGTCCGTTCTCCGTAATCACCACGGAATGCTCAAAGTGGGCCGAAAGTTTCCCGTCCTCGGTGACCACGGTCCATCCGTCGGGGAGAATCTTCACCCGGTAATCTCCCTCATTCACCATCGGCTCTATCGCCAGAACCATTCCCTGCCGGAGCTGGATCCCTCTGCCGCGCACCCCGTAATTGGGAATCTGAGGGTCTTCATGCATATTTCTACCGATCCCATGTCCGACAAAATCCCGGACGACTGAAAAACCGGCATCCTCGACCCGCTCCTGCACGGCAGCGGAGAGATCCCCCAGGCGGTTGCCCACGCGCGCCTGCTCAATCGCGCTGTAGAGCCCTTCTTCGGTGACTTTCATCAGCCGCTCAGCCTCGGCTGAAACGGTTCCCACCGGAACCGTTATGGCGGCATCGCCATAATACCCCTTGTAAACCACCCCGAAATCGAGGCTCAGGATATCGCCGGAGAGAAGCGGCCGATCGGAGGGCATACCGTGCACCACCTCGCCATTGACCGATGTGCAAAGAGCATAGGGATAACCGCGATATCCCTTGAATGCCGGCCGGACCCGGCTCTTTCGTGAAAGCGCCTCCGAAAGCCGGTTCAGTTCACGGGTTGTCACACCCGGTTTGACCTTTTCCCGCAGCGCTGCCAAAATCTCTGCAACAATGGCATTGCTGGTCCGAAGCTTTTCAATCTCATCCGGCAGCTTCAGGATAACCATGCCCATGATCCCCTGTTTTCGGCGGTCATGTTCGCATCAGCGTCTTCTGGCAATGCGTCCCTTCTTCATGAACCCCTCATACTGCCTTGTCAGCAGATGGGTTTCGATCTGTCCCGCCGTATCGAGCGCGACGCCGACGATAATCAGCAGGGCAGTCCCGCCGAAATAGAAAGGGACGTTAAAAGAGCTGATCAGAAAACTGGGAAGCACGCAGACGGCCGAGACATAAATGGCCCCGCCAAAGGTCAGTTTCGTCAAGACGTCGTCGATATACTCGGCCGTCTTCTTTCCCGGCCG
>JAHIMW010000238.1 GCA_018896355.1 Pseudomonadota bacterium | reverse complement strand
TTCTGCTGCACCTGCTCTAAAAGCGAGCGATAGCACCGGCGGGAGGCCCCCACCGGATCTCCGTTGGTGCGTAAATATACGGAAGCCAAGAGTGCATGGTCCGCTCGGCGTATGAGCACAGCCTTTGTGGTGGTGGAGCCGACATCGAGACCCAGAACACAGGCATCCCCGGACCGGATGGCATCCCGTTCCATTGTTTTGAACTCAACGTGGTCGGCGAAATCAGTCAGCGGCGGGAGGCTGTCGAAGGATGTTGCTCTCGTGACAAAAAGCTCGGCAAACCCTGGAAAAGGATCGGTTTCATGGGATAGACCCCACAGGGCGGCTCCCAGGGCTTCCAGATAGGATGCCGTCTCCGGCACGATCAGGCCGGGGATCTCCTGGTGTAGGTATTCGATCATCATGCGGTTCTGGGCGGCGCCGCCGATGATCATGATGTTGCGCCGTTCCACCTTTTTCAATAGCTCCAGTATCTTGTCGGCCATCATTTTACACAGGCCGGCGGTCACCTGCGGCTTGGGAATACCCTTGTTGGTGGCATGGGTGCAGTCCGACTTGCAGAATACCGAGCAGCGGCCCGAAACTTGATACGGTTTTTCCACTCCCGCCCACTGCGCGGCCTCCTCCAGACCCACATTCATGCGGCGCAACTGCTGCAGAAAGAACTCGCCGGTCCCGGAGGCGCACTTGTTGCCGGTGGCCACGTTTGTGATGCGTCCCGACCGATTCAGCACATATGCCATGAAGGTTTCGCCGCCTGCGGAAACGACGGCCGGGCAGTCGACATCGGGAGGCTTCACGAAGGCGTAGGCGCATTCCACCGCCTCCGGTTCCGGGATGGACGTTAAATTGACGAACCGCCGAAACTTTCGACCGGTGGCGGCAATCCGATCAAAGGATTGTATGTCGATACCCTTCAGAGCCTGAATAAGGCTGCTTTTGGCATCACCCCCGTGGGTGTGAACTGAATGGGCGGTGATGTGCGGTAAAAGCTCCGCGCTGTCTTCCAGTTCCTGCTCCATGTGAACAAGAGAAATATTCGATGCCCCCAGGCATAGACCAAGAGATTTCAGTTTAGCGGCCATGGATAACACCTTTTGACGAAGCTGGTTTTAGACAAGTTTTTTACGCGGAAATTTGGGTAACAATGAACTGAAAAACCTCGGGTGTCAAATATTTCTTCAGCTTTTCCGTAAGCGATTCTCAAATGCAGTTTCGCGAAATGCTTGACTAAAGACAGGGAGTGTGAAAGATAGACTTTCATCGGGCGGATTCGCGCCTGATTTCACAATGCACATTAGATCAGGAGGTTGACGATGGCCATCATCGATCTGCGTAGCGATACCGTAACACTTCCCACTCCCACCATGCGGGAGGCCATTTTTCGCGCCGAACTGGGCGACGATGTCTTTGCCGAGGACCCCACGATCAACCGCCTCGAAGCGATGATGGCCGAGCGGCTGGGAATGGAAGCGGCGCTCCTTGTCGTGAGCGGCACGATGGGCAACGCCGCCTGCGCGCTCACGCACTGCGCCCGCGGCGAAGAGGCGATCCTGGGCGACTGCTCGCACATCTTCCTGAACGAGGCGGGCGGCATGTCCGCCCTGGGCGGCATCTTCCCCCACACCATCCCAAACCTGCCGGACGGGACCATGCGACTCGATCAGATCGAGGCCGCCATCCGCGGCGAGAACATCCATTTCCCCCGGACGCGGCTCATCTGCCTGGAAAATACCCACAACCGCTGTTACGGCGCCGCGCTGACGCCCGACTACACCGACGCCGTCGTTGCGCTCGCGAAGCGCCGCGGCGTCGCCGTCCACCTCGACGGCGCCCGGATCTTCAACGCCGCCGTCGCCCTCGGCGTGGACGTCCGTGCGTTGACCCGGGGAGTGGATTCCGTAAACGTCTGCCTCTCGAAGGGGCTCGCCGCACCTGTGGGCTCCGTTATCTGCGGGAGCGATAAATTCATCGCGCGCGCCCGCAGGATCCGGAAAATGATGGGCGGCGGAATGCGCCAGGCCGGAATCATCGCGGCCGCGGGGATTGTCGCGCTGGAAGAGATGGTCGAACGTCTTGCGGAAGACCATGCGAACGCCCATCGTCTTGCCGAAGGAATCTCACGGATTCAGGGACTGGCCACCGAACCGGACCGCGTCCGGACGAACATCCTCTACATCGATCTCGTTGATCAGCGCTTCACGGACGACGCGTTCATGGCGCGCCTCAAGGAGAAGGGGGTGATGCTCTCTCATCCGGGGCCGGCTCGCTTCAGGATGCTCACCCATCACGGGATCGGCGAGGCCGATATCGAAACGGCGCTCGAGGCGCTCCGCGCGGTGATGAGGGACTGATACAATAAATCGGACGGGGACACCTTGCCGCAAGGCGTCCCCTGGAGAAGATGATGAATCCCAGCCGGAACAAACGCGGGAAAAAGGCGACACCGGGCGTCACCCGCCTTCGTTTCGCCTCCGCTTGGGACATCCTCAGCGACGCCATCCGCAACTATCGAACGAACGGCGACACAAACCAGGCAGCCGCCATCGCGCTGTACGCCATCCTGTCGATCATCCCTTTGTTCATCCTGACCTTGCTGCTGGTCGGCCAAACCTTCGGCGCCGATCCGGGGATACAAAAAAAACTTCTCGAGGGGATCCGCCAGTTCATCCCCTCCTTCTCGGGCGCCCTGCTGACACAGTTCGGCCAGATCGAGGAGAAGAAACAGCTCCTCGGCTGGGCGGGAATCATCAGTTTGATCTGGTTTTCAGCGATGATCTTCAGCGCCATCGAAACGGCGATGAACGTCATCTTCCGTTCGAGGACCCGCCGGAACTACTTCCTAAAGAAGCTTCTTGCCATCGCGATGATCCCGCTGGGCTGGACGGTCGGCGTCCTCAGCGTCGGGATCACTTACTTGGCGGCCATCCTTTCCAGGCAGCCCCCTCTCGTCCAGGGCGGGGGCTTTTTCCTGCCGGAAGTCTATGAGATCTTCTTCCGCTACCTCCTCCCCTACTTCTTTACCGTCCTGTTTTTCACCGTCGTCTACAAGGTGATCCCTTCGGGAAAGGTCAGCCTGAAGAGCGCTCTCATCGGGAGCGCAATCTTCTCCGCCCTGATGGAAATCGCAAAGCAGTTCTTCACCTGGTACATCGCCAGCTACACCCGCTACAATGTCATCTTCGGTTCTCTGGAGACGGTGGTTATTCTCGTCATCTGGGTCTTTTACGTTGCACTGATCCTGCTGTTCTGCGCGGAACTGATTTCCTCCTTCCAGCGGCGGGATATGATCCTCCTCGAAAAAGCCCTGCTGAAGCCGAGGAGAGGCCGCATGCGGGTCGACGAGCGGCTCTTCCGGAAATTCGGCCGCCTCTACGGCCCGGATGAATACATTTTCCGCGAGGGGGACATCGGTCAGGAGATCTTCTACATCCTGGGCGGCCGCGTCCGGATGGAAAAGAGCGCCGGGCAGGCTAAGAAGGTCCTCGCCGAAATGGGATTGGGGGAGTACTTCGGCGAGATGGCGGCGCTGATCAACGCCCCGCGGACCGCTTCCGCCCGCAGCATGGAGGAGAGTCACATCGCCGTCATAAACGGGGACACTCTGCGGAACCTTCTGCGCGAAAGTGACGACGTTTCCCTGTTCATGCTGAAAGAGTTCTCCAACCGCATCCGACATACGAACGAAGCGTTGGAGGAACTGACCCGGTCCTGGGTGCGGCTGATGGCCACCCTTTATTTCTTGAGGGTGTGGCCGCTCCCGGACGAGCGGAACCCGGAGGCGGAGCTGGCAAGAATCACGGGCAAGGAGACGGCGGAGATACGCGAGATCCTGGCGGAACTGGGCCGGAGAGGCGTGCTGACCTTTTCAGCGGACCGCGTGACCGGTTTCAGCCGGGATGATGCGCTGCGGCTGCTGGACGAAGAGGCGACCGTTTAGTGGACGGATGATGCCGCAGGCCATATTCCCCTGAATCAGAAAACACAAGCCCCCCGAACATCTTCTTTTCCTGAAAATCCGGCTCGTTTTCCAGCAACTCCCGAACCCGCCCAGCCAACCCTTCATCGTATGCCATTGCTATGTCCTCAAAATACTGATATCAGCCGGTGCCGTTAGCAAGCGAGCGCCAGCATTTGCTTGTTAATTGTTCTCCGACACAATCCTTTCTTCCCAGTACTCGGGTCGTTTGTGTAGATTGGCAACAGCGATGATGTGAAGGCTGTTGCTTTTTGTCCGATAAATGATCCCGTACGGAAAACGATTTGTCAAACATCGCCGCGTGTTTCTCGACATCGGAGACCATGCGTCAGGATATTCGCTGACTCGCGCGAGTGCGGCGTAGACCTCTTCTGTGAATTCGAGACCAAGACCAGATTGACACAGCTCGTAATACTCGACCGCTTCGTCGAATTCCGCTTCCGCAGCAGGATGAAATAGGAATCTCATCGCTGGTACTTTTGGCGAATCTTCGCAAATACTTCATTGCCCGGAATGAGGTCCACTTCGCCTCCGTCGATCTGGGCAACTCGTCGCTCGGCTTCCTCGGCCCACAAACGGTCAATCTCTACATGAGTGGGTAGATTGAGACTGGTGAGAAGTTTCTCGACCAAACTCATCCGCGCATCCGAAGGCAACGAAAGCGCATCGTTAAATACCTTATCGGCAACAACCGTCATATTTCACCCCCGCTTACCATTCGCTATATCATTATTCTCGATGGAATAAAATCAAAGAACCAAATGACCAAATAGCCTATTTGTCGAAACGCACCGGGAGTGCCCGGAAGTCGTAGTCGTCGGACTGGAAAAGCCAAGGCCGTGTGCCATAGATGAAAAAGAAGAAGGCAGCATCGGAACCGCGTGTTTCTGACGCCCAAGGTGCGGCACAAGTTAGACAAATCAGTTCCGTTAAATGGACATCATATCCACAGCCAGATTTATAAGTCTTAGCCGTATCATACAATCCTGCCAGCTCATCCTGGGTAGGCATCCGCCAGTCCGTATAACCTCCACCGCGGTAATTCTCGCAATAGGATTTGGCGTTCGCCCAATTTATGTGGCTTCCATTGTCCTTCGCCGCCCACATCAAACCACTTCGAGTGTCCAGAACCGTCCCGTCGTCATAAGCGGTAAAGCGGCCATCTTTACCAATTTCCTTCAAGGTGAGCATTTTTGCAGCCTTTTTGCTGGCATCCTTGGCCGTTGCCTCATCTTGCTGGAATTTTGAGAACTGATCAATTTCGCTGAATATTCTTGGAGTCTCCAGGCCGAATTCCCGCGTTTCTTTTGTCCCCGGATGCGTCACTCGCGTCGCCGTCAGCCTCGTACTGAGTTTTACCGCTTCTTCTATCTCTTCTATCTGGAAAAGTCCCTCGGCCTTCAGGTATGTCCTCGTCCGGTAGAAGTCTTTTGCGATATTGATATCCGTATAATTCCAATATTTTGACCACGATTTACCGCTGTGCTGCAGGCGGACGGGGAACCGACTATTATCTGCATCCGGGTCGCCCAGATCGATCGTGACGACACCCCCCTCGGGAAAGGTGAATTTGCGATCCTGCAACTCCTGGAGCCGCTTGATAAACGGCGCCAGCACCCGGATCTGTTGTCCCAGGTACGCCACTTTTGCCTGGGCGAGTTTCAGAGTCTCCTCCTTTTTGAGGTTTTCCACGGCCTCGCCCTTTTCCATCTCCGCTTCTTTCACCTGACGTTCATAGGCCGAGATTCTTTTATTGTATTCAGTCGTGGTCTCGAAGACGTCTTTCGGGGCCGGTTTGGGCGGCAGCTTCGTTGTCGTCAGGGTGCGCTGCTGGGTGTAGGCGGCCGTCAGATTTCTTGTATTCTCACCGTACTGGTAATCAAGACGGCCCTTCAGGTTGGCTATCTCTTGTTTCAGGTCATTTACTTCGGTCACTGCCTGTCTCAGAGAAAGGCTGTCATCTATCACGACCCATTGATCCTGCGTCAACTGCGCCTTCCTCGCCAAATCGTTCCACCGCTGCTCATTTTCCAATTGGGCGCGCTTGATACGATCTTGTTCCGCTATCAAGGCTGCCGCCTCGTCCCTTTTGGCTTTCTCCTGCTCCGCCCTTGTTCTGTCGATCCTTTCCGACATCTCCCGTTCCTTCGCAATGCGATCCGCCTCGGCCCGGCTCAGTTCGCCTTTCGCTTTCAAGGACTGCTCCTCCCGGAAGAGGCGCTGGCGATCTCGATCCCGTTCGAGGGCTAAAGCCTGAATGTTGAGTTCCTCGAGCCGTTTGACCTCCGATCCTTTCAGATTGGCAAGTTTTTCTTCCAGTTCCCTGTTCTTCTTTCGCTCTTCTGCCAGTATTATTATTGTGCTCTTCTCCTTCATGATTTCCTGTACCTGGCGGTCAAGGACGCTTGTATCCACTTCGATTCGGGCCTTCACCTTGACGTGAACTACGCCGCTATACACACGGACGGCCGTACCCCCCACAAGTTTCGCCTGAACAACGCCGGAGGCGAGGGCCGTTACTTCGTCTTCCTGGAGCTGATAATTACGCACCACTGTCAGGGAGGAGATATAGGTTCCCGCCTCCTCCACAGCGAGACGTTTCGCCTTCTGAAGGGCGAAAGCCTCTACCTGTTCCTGACTTTGACCCCGACTGACGGCCTCTTCCACCTCCTTTTCAAAGACCTTGATCTCCGCAAAGGCGGGATATACAAAAATAAATGCACCTAAAATGAATACGCAGAGCAGCCAAAACCTGTCTTTTTGAACCATAGCGACCGGACTCTCCTTCAATGTAATCGGGGAAATCAATACCAATTTCGTATTCTTCACATACACTTTGGTGGTGCGTCAGATAGTCGATATTATCATTATCTGTGCAGTTTCAGCCCAGACTCCCTTCAATAATCTGATCGATTTCATTTATAAAAGCCACGGCCTGTTCAAACCATTCGCACTGTATATACCAGCATAATCATCGTGCGCCAAGAGAATTCAGGCCGCAAGCTGCATCACGGCCCGCCAGGCCTCCAGTTTTTTCTCGTATGGCGTTCCTGCATTTGCCGGGCTCGTGGATGGCAGCCGCCGGTATTGCAGCGGTCGGGATTTGAGCAAAGGCTGTACATGCCGCAGGAAGCACTGTTCAGCCCTGACGCCGTTGAAGAAGAGATAGGCGATGTTCGGATGCCGCAAGAAGAAAGAGTCAAAATCGTTCGGGATGACCGAGGCCTCCTCGATGTGAGAATCCAGACTGCTGTTCCGGATGCACGACTCAAGCACGTCCCATAACGCAATGCCGGAAGACTTCAGAATGCGAAGCCTGCCTTCGTAGGGAAGGCCGGGATGGGCGCCGACAAGCTCACCCATGATCGGCCAGAAAAGGTTTCGCGGGTGGGCATAGTACTCGCCTGCGGCAAGAGAGGCATTCCCCGGCATGCTCCCCAGGATAAGCACGATTGCGGCGGTGTCTTCAATGGGTGCGAAACCGTGAGCGCGCGACATCCTTACGAGACCTGGCAACTATGATTCCGGATTGGTTGATCCCTTCGACTGCGGTTCGATGATACGATATCTTAAACGAAGAAACAATGGATTCCTGAAGGATTGTTTTGAATAATCTTTGACATGCAAGAACGCTTTTTCTATACTCCGCGTGCTTCTTGATCCAGTTAGAGGCAGAAAGCGACGCGGCATGAACGACCCCATCGGAGAGGCCAGGGCCATCCTCAAGCGCTATTTCGGTTACGACGCCTTCTGGCCCCTCCAGCAGGAGATCATCGGCCATCTCCTGGCAAAAAAGGACGCCCTCGTCGTGATGCCGACGGGGGGTGGAAAATCCCTATGCTATCAAATCCCCGCCCTGCTCTTTCATGGGTTGACCGTTGTCGTTTCGCCGCTGATCTCGCTGATGAAGGATCAGGTGGACCAACTGCGGGAATGCGGCGTTCCCGCGATTTTTTTGAACAGCACCGTCACCGCCTCCCAATACCGGAACCATGTGGAGCGACTCAAACAAAGCGCCGTCAAGTTGCTTTATGCGGCGCCGGAGACGCTGCTGATGCCCCGGACGCTGGAGCTGCTTTCCCCGTTGCCGGTGGACGGCATCGCCATCGACGAGGCGCACTGCATCTCCGAATGGGGACACGATTTCCGCCCGGAATACCGGCAGCTCGCCGCGGTGCGCTCCCTCTTTCCGGATGCCGCCTGCATCGCCCTGACCGCAACCGCGACGACGCGGGTGAGGGAGGATATCCGGAAAACGTTGCGGATCGAGGCCGGCCATCAGTTCATCGGCAGCTTCAACCGGCCGAACCTTTTTCTGGAAGTGGCCCCTAAGAGCTCCCCGCGCGAGCAGACGCTGGACTTCCTGCGCCGGTACCCAAACGAATCCGGCATCATCTACTGCTTTTCCCGCCGGCAGACGGAGGATCTCGCCGCAACCCTTCAGCGGAAGGGGTATTCCGTGCTGCCCTACCACGCCGGCCTGTCGGAAAAGGAGCGCACCCGGAACCAGGAGCTCTTTATCCGGGATGATGTGCAGATCATCGTCGCGACGATCGCCTTCGGCATGGGGATCAACAAATCCAACGTCCGCTTTGTCGTGCACCATGATCTGCCGAAGAATCCGGAATCGTATTACCAGGAGATCGGCCGCGCCGGACGCGATGGCCTGCCCGCCCATTGCCTGCTGCTGTTCGGCTATCAGGACGTCCAGAAGGTCAAGTACTTCATCGGGCAGAAGGATGAGCACGAACAGCGGGTCGCCAACGGGGCGAATCTCCCGCCGTTTACGATCTTCCACGACCGGACCCTGAAGGAGATGGCATCCCGTCTCCCGCAGACGCGCGAGGAGCTGTCGCAAGTCTATGGGGTCGGCGCCGCGAAGTTGGAGAAATATGGCGGTATCTTCCTTGAGCTGATCCGGGAACATTGCCGGACCCGGCAGACCTTGTGAGAAGTGAGGACACTTTCTACAGCGTTACTATCGCGATGGTTACCGTGGTCTTGGAAACAAGTTTTTCGGTTTCCGAAGCCGTGCGAATCCCGAGGAATGAGGCGTCGGGGACATGTGGGGACACCTTGCCGCAAGGTGTCCCCACATGTCCCCGGAACAAGCCGCAATGACGAAGGATGAAGCGCAACGCAGCATCCGGACTTTTTCCGTAGCCGTCAAGAAAAGGGGTTCCGCACAATGAAGCCGACCCTGTTTCAGGGTCGGCGAAAGCGCCGTGCGTACCAGGTGGCGCCGAACCCGCCGATCGCAAAGACCATGAAGGCCGGCCCCCATGTCGACGAAACATGATCGCCGAAACGCAGGTGATCGAGCACCAGTCCGAAAGCCACCGGAGAGACGGCGCCGGCGCTGAAGCCGAGAAGGGAACGTATCGCCAGCACCGAC
>JAHIMW010000153.1 GCA_018896355.1 Pseudomonadota bacterium | reverse complement strand
CGGGTGATGAAGGGCGAACTTCCCGCAGGCTGGGAGGCGACGCTTCCCGTCTACGGCCCGGGGACGAAGGATGTGGCGACGCGCAAGACGTCGGAGTCCGTCCTCCAGGCCCTCGGGACGGCGGTCCCGGAACTGATGGGCGGTGGGGCCGACCTGAACCCCTCCACCTTCTCGTGGCTCAAGGGGATGGGCGATTTCCAGAAGCCGGGAGAACCGCCTGCCTGCCGCGAAGGGGCGTGCGGCGGGGAGTGGGGTTACGGCGGCAGGAACATCCACTTCGGCGTCCGGGAGCACGCAATGGCGGCGATTGCGGGCGGGATGGCGATGCACGGGGGGATCATCCCGTTCACCGGGACTTTTTTCACGTTCGCCGACTACATGCGGCCGTCGATTCGCCTGGCCGCGCTGATGGGCCTTCATGTGATCTATATCTTCAGCCACGACAGCATCGGCGTCGGCGAGGACGGCCCGACCCACCAGCCCGTCGAGCACCTGATGAGCCTGCGCGCGATCCCCAACCTGACGGTGATCCGCCCGGCCGACGCCAACGAGACGGTCGAAGCCTGGCGGCAGGCCGTCGAAAACAAAGAGGGGCCGACCGCGCTGATCCTCACCCGCCAGAACCTCCCCGTCGCGGACCGTTCGACGTTCGGTCCGGCGGATGGTCTCCAGCAGGGGGGATACATTTTCTGGGAGTCGGGGGAGGGGAGACCGGAAGGGGAGCGCGGCGCTGGCGAACCAAGCCCGCTGCGGGAGACCGTCGCGACGCCTGAAGCCGGGTTGCCGGAGGCGATCCTGATCGGGACCGGTTCGGAGCTCCACCTCGCCCTCGCGGCGGGAAAAACGCTTGCCGCGGAGGGAATCCGCGTCCGTGTCGTTTCACTGCCGAGCTGGGAGCTCTTCGACCGCCAGCCTCAAGCCTACCGGGACCGGATTCTTCCGCCCGGCGTCCGCGCAAGGGTCGCCGTCGAGGCGGGGATCCGCCTTGGGTGGGAGCATTACGTCGGTCTGGAAGGGGCCGTCGTGGGGATCGACCGTTTCGGCGCCAGCGCCCCGTACCAGATCCTCTACGAGAAGTTCGCGATCACCGCCGAAGCAGTCGCGGCGGCTGCGCGGCGGCTGCTCGGGAAATAATGAACCTCCCCTTCATCGGGCAGGGCAGCGGGAACAATAAAGAGTCGCAAATATCGTTTTTGCGACTTTTTACTATAAAGTTGTCTGTCGGAGTCCTACGGAAATCAAGCGGGCGATGTCTCCCGGTAGAGGGCGTTTTTCACGATATAGTGGCGGACATCGTCCGTGACCAGGTAGCGGATGTCCTTTTCCTCTTTGGCCCGATTCCGGATGTTGCTGGAGGCGATGTCAAGGAAGGTGACCTCGCGGAAGTAGATCATGTGCCCCGTCGGTCCGCGGAATCCCCGGACGCTTTCATCATACGCAAACCGGGAGGCGAATTCCGGACCCAGAATCGTTTCCAGACCCCGGTTGTCGTAGCCCGGCCGAGTCATGACGGCGAAGTTGCACAGCAAAAGCAGGCGCTCCCAGTCCTTCCAGGTCCGGATCGCGTGGAAGGCGTCCTGACCGAGGATGAAGTAGAGTTCGAGGTTTTCGAGCCGGTATTTGTCCAGGACGTACTCCACCGTCTCCACGGAGTAGGAGGTGACCTCGCTCCGGTTTTCCACATCGGAGAAGGAGAAGGCCGGGTTCCCCTCGATGGCGAGGCGGATCATCTGCTCGCGGTGGTAGAAGGGGGTGATGGCGGCGGTTAGTTTGTGCGGCGGCCACGACGCCGGAACGAAGATGATCCGGTTCAGATCGAAAATCTCCAGCATCTCTGAAGCGCACCGCAGATGCCCGATATGGATCGGATCAAACGTACCCCCGAACAATCCCCATTTCATGTTCTCACCTGCCCGTTTCCGTATACGATGAATTTAGTTGTGGTCAGCTCTTCCAGCCCCATGGGTCCGAAGGCGTGGAGCTTGGTCGTGCTGATGCCGATTTCCGCCCCCAGCCCCAGCTCGAAGCCGTCGTTGAAGCGCGTGGAGGCGTTGACGAGAACCGTGGAGGAGTCCACCTCCTGGAGAAAGCGCTGCGCCCTGCCGTAATTCTCGGTGACGATCGCCTCGGTGTGGAGGGAGCCGTACTTCCCGATGTGGGCGATCGCCTCGTCGAGGTCGCGGACCATGCGGACCGAAAGGATCAGGTCAAGGTATTCCCGAGACCAGTCCTCCTCGGTTGCCGCCTCCGCCTCCGGCAGGATCGCCCGTGTTTTCTCGCAGCCGCGGATCGCAACGCCGGCCTCCCGGAGCTGTCCGGCCGCGAGCGGCAGGAACGTCCCGGCGACGGCCTCATGGACGAGGAGCGTCTCCATCGCGTTGCAGACTCCCGGACGCTGCGTTTTGGCATTCATACAGATCCGGACGGCCATGTCGAGATCCGCCCCTTCATCGACGAAGACATGGCAGACCCCCTTGTAGTGTTTGATCACCGGGATCCTCGAATCCCGGACCACGGCGCGGATCAGTTCCTCTCCGCCGCGCGGGATGATCACGTCGATGAGCTCCTCTAATTGGAGCATTTCGTAGACCGCTTCCCGGTCGGTTATCGCAACGACCTGAATCGCCGTTTCCGGGAGAGCAAGGTCCCGGAGAACTTCCTGGAGAATGTGGGCTATGACGAGGTTGGAGTGGATCGCCTCCGAGCCGCCGCGAAGGATGCAGGCGTTGCCCGACTTCAGACAGAGGGCGGCCGCATCCGCCGTGACGTTAGGGCGGGATTCGTAAATGATGCCGATCACCCCGAGCGGGATGCGCATCCGGCCGACGAGGAGGCCGTTCGGCCGCCGCCACATGGAGGTGATCTTGCCGACCGGGTCGGGCAGGGAGGCCACCTCGGCGAGTCCGTTGGCGATCCCCGCAATGATTGACTCCGTAAGCGTCAGACGGTCGATCATCGCCTGCGAGAGGCCGATCCCGCGGGCGTGCGCAAGGTCTTTCCCATTTTCCCGGATCAGCAGATCCCCGTTCCGTACGAGGGCGTCCGCCATCGCGGCGAGCGCCCGGTTCTTGACATTGGAGGAGGTCCGGGCGAGGATGGTAGATGCCCGTCGGGCCTGCCGGCCCATCTCTGTCATCCGTGATGCGATCTCCGTCATGATTTCCATTCCTGTAGGGATTCGGACGCAAACGCCGCAACCGGCGCCGCGCGCGATCGACATTAGGCGTTGACAATTCCGGCGGTAATCGTATAAAACCGCCCATCTGCCGTAAGACAGGCGACGACAATGTACAGGACGCATCGGGTCGTGTCAAGACGATTTGGCGTTTACACAGGCTGGTTGCACGGATGAAACCCCTTGGGCGCGGCATCTTTCGGCGAAAGGATTGCGTGCGGGGGGGCGATCCTCCGCAGGAGGAAGTATGAGCAGGGAAAATATTCGTGTCCGGGCGGGAAAGCGGGCCTATGAACTGATCCGTGCAGGCGGTTTCAGCCTGGACCGGATCGCGACCTATTTCGGACCGGCCGGCGGACCCCGCTGGCTTGTTGCAAGCGGTTTTGATCTGACTCTGATTCGGGAGGGCGCCCTCGGGAACCGCCAGCCGGTCTGGCTGGTCGGCGCCTCCGCCGGGG
>JAHIMW010000248.1 GCA_018896355.1 Pseudomonadota bacterium | reverse complement strand
TTCTCACCCCTTTATTGATAATCGGTCGAAAGGTAGCATTTTGGGGGGATGATCGGGCCTGAGCCTAACTTCCAGAACTCTATGATTGACGGATCTTGAGAACTATGCGCGAGCACAAAGGTAATGCTTGAAGTACTATGGCATCACCGAGCAACCAGGCAGCAAACGGAGAAAACAAATGGTAATCTGTATATCGGGGAAAACCGGTCTACTCGACTCAGTAATGGCAACTTCATTGTGATTGAGATTCAAAAGGGGTGACGATGCCAAGGAACTTACGTTCATTCATGTGCATGAATATTGCCATTCCCTCACTTTTATTCTTGGTCTTTAACTTCATTGTACTCACTGGTTGCTACTATGCACCCCACTTACGTGCTTTTCCTACGCCCAATACAGCCCCGAACGGTAGTGAAGAGGGGATGCGATGCCCAAATCTCGTATTTGAAGACGAATATGGCCAAATAAAAAAGCTACAAGATTATCGTGGTAAAATTGTTTTTATGAATTTTTGGGCGTCATGGTGCGGACCATGTCTGCAAGAAATGCCATCTATCCAGAAGCTATGCGATGCTCTAAAAGGCGATGAAGGAATCACATTTCTGTTTATCACATCAAAAAAAGATTTCGATGAGTCAAAGCGGTGGGCACGATCCAACGGCTATAGTTTCCCAATGTACAGACGCGCAGGTGGCCCGAACTTAGAGATGAGTGCAATTCCACGGACAATGATCTTGGATCGGAACGGTATAATTGTAATGAAGACCGGCAAGCAACCATGGAATTATTGGGTGGAATCCATTCAGGATCTTATCAAAACATCAGCCGTAACTGGTCAAAAGAACTATAGCTTTCCTGCTGATGGCGTCCAAGTTGAGGTCGCGGTTGTAGATGGTAGGCCGAATTCAAGCCTTCGTCTGGCACTGGTGCCTGAGAAAGGAGTGAAGTTATCAGCTATGCGGGGAATAGTCCTCACTCCCGGTGAAGGCAATTCTGTCAGATGGGTTACGCCAATGCCCTTTAGTCGGATAGAAGAAGACTTGGATTATTTCCCCGATACCCCAGAGCTTACTTTATTTTTCGTATCATCTGTAAATTCTGACATGGTAAATCTGAAGATCGAATATGGCTATTGTAAGGCTAATTCCGAAGAGTGCGTACCTGCAAAGGCGGTCATTGAGGTACCTATTCATAACCAAGACTGAGATCCTGCTTCCTTTTAAATCTTACATGATGACATTTACAATAGTTTTTACAGAGAGGTTACCTTTCAATAGGAGTATGTGGTGAAATTCATGTCTCTTCAGTTAAGATGTATTGGCCTCCTTATCGTCTTTGTGTTCACGGGTTGTGTTTCATCTAATAAAAACGTCGATACATTTACACCCGAAGGCTTAAAAAGTGGATCTAAAATAACTGAAAATATGTGCCAATTTAAAGACACTTGCATTTGGGTGGGCGATTCTGACAATGGCGAATGCATTAGATATTTTCATGCAGGTATTAAGGACAAAAACCATATTGTGCATATCTGGTTTCATGGAGACGAACTCAACACGTATTGGAACGGTCCGGTGGGATTTGGAACGAAGGCTTACACGGAAGTGATTTCTTATAAAGATAGTGCACCGGACAATTTACAGCAATATGCTAATCGTGAATATAAAACATTCGGCATCCCATATATCCGTCTTTCCAGGCCCGGTGTTTACGGATCTTCAGGGGATCACAACCAAAGGAGGCGTCCAAGGGAAGTAGAAATCGTTAATACGGCTCTCGATGCTTTAAAGAAAAAATATAATATTGACTCATTTATACTTTCCGGGCAATCTGGAGGGGGGCATCTTGTAGCCTCTTTATTAGCTTTTAAAAAAGATATATCTTGTGCTGTTATAACATCCGGTGTCGTTGCTGTCGCAGAGAGAGCCAAGCTTAAGGGATGGTATGCAGATGTTACGGGATATACTGATTATTATGACCCTTTAAACCATATTAATGAAATCGTCCTGAATATCAATAGACCTATTTTTATAGTTGGGGATCCACGTGATGCACTCGTACCTTTTTCTACACAGGAAATTTATTATAAAGAATTAAAGAAAGCCGGACATCAAGCATTCTTGATTCAGGCTAATGCTCGTGGGCAAAAGAATCACTCTCTAAGTCATATGGGTTTTCAAATTGTGAAGTGGTGGTTTGATGGTACTACGGTAGAGGAAATAATTCAAAGATCTGCAAAATTATATAATGAGGTCGGTCGTCAATAGTGGAAAAGCAGCAGGAGACAGAAAACTGAACCTATCCTGCCTACTTCAAATGATGCAGTGCTACAGCTTCTGAAACATGGATAGGCACTACAGTTCGACTGGTAATCCTCAATTCAATTCCGAATCGATAATCCTTTATTTGTAGGTGGGTTCAATAACCGGCACTTTCTTTTTGGCCAAGCATTTCGGGTTGAACTCTGCTACAAAATCAAATCGGCCTCCCTCCATGACTACAATAAAAATGTGGTGTTTAGCGTGTCGGGGTTGGTGTCTTACACCTTTATTTTAAGTGATATACCACTTGTTTTTGTAAGAAATAGATGCTATTTCTTCTTACAATATTTTATACGGATATATCATGCAAAGCATTGATTCAAAGGTACTTAGCCGCATATACGGACGTGGGAAGGGTTGCGTTGTCACCCCAGGCGATTTTCTTGACTTGGGAAGCCGGCAAGCGGTGGACTTGGCGCTGCATCGTCTGGTAAAAAAAGCGACGTTGCGCCGCCTGGCCCGCGGGTTGTACGATTACCCGCGCACCGACCCGGATCTCGGCCCCCTTTTCCCCACGACCGATGCCATCGTGAAAGCCCTGAAGGGCCGCGACAAGATACTCCTGCAGCCGTCCGGGGGCTACGCCTCCAACCTGCTGGGACTCTCCGATCAGGTGCCGATGAAAATCCTTTTCCTCACGGACGGACCGGCGCGCCGCGTGCAGATCGGCAAGCAGATCATCATGCTCAAGCACACCACCCCCCGCGCCATGGCAACCGCCGGGCGGGTCTCCGGACTGGTCATTCAGGCCCTGCGCCATATCGGTCAGCGGTACGTGGATGATGCAATCGTAACCCGTCTACAAAAGCGCCTGTCCGAGGACGACAGGAAGCAACTCCTCCGGGACATCCGCTACGCCCCGGCCTGGATTGCCGCCATCCTGCGGCGCGTTGCCAGGCCGGAGGAGGAATGACCGCATGAATGCATTCTTGCGACTTCCCGCTGAACGTCGACGGCTTCTCTGTGAAGAGGGGCAACAGCGCCTTTGCCTTGAAAACGGTGGCGGCCGAGCGGACATTCTGGGAGAAGGCGATGCTTCTACATGAGGAGGGCTTTCGCCCCGCCGATAAGCCGCGCCGGGTCAGGCTGTCCCGACATTACTACGACCTATGGTGCCTCATCAGGAAGGGTATTGCGGCTCAGGCCACAACCGATCCAGAGTTGTTCAACCGTGTAGCCCGGCACCGGCAGATTTTTTTCAAGATCCACTGGGTGAATTACGACACGCTTCGCAAGGGAACCCTGCGTCTGCTACCGCCCCCGGCGCATTTGAGCGACTGGCGGCGGGATTACGAAGCGATGCGCAAGGAGATGTTTTTCGACGAACCACCGTCTTTTGACGAGGTGCTGGCGGTCATCCGACAGTTTGAAGAAGCGTTCAACCGCTTATAAATCTCATAATCTTCGGAAAAAGCCTTCCTTATCAGATGGTGCTATGGCGGCTGTTTCCGGAAACCTTTGAAGCGCCTCATGGCGCACCTCCCGACATCAGGGCTATTCCCGATTACGGGGCTACCCCCAAAACGTACCCCCATGTTGCCCGGATTTTGATAAACCGTGTAGCGCGTCATTGAACGAATGACAATAACAAAACCCGTTATTTCTAACGGGTTTTGTACTGCTTAGGACTCTGTTGGATTATGTCTTGGTGGAGATGAGGGGGCTCGAACCCCTGGCCTCGGCGTTGCGAACGCCGCGCTCTCCCAGCTGAGCTACATCCCCATCTTTTTTTACGCGGCGTGGTTAATGAATTCCTCCCCCAATTTCGCGCGGGAGCATATAAGATTCTGCGTGAGGCTGTCAAGAAATAGTTGCTTCCGCGGGCTTCACGGCCCGTGGAGATCCGGCCCCGCTCACCGGTGTGCCGCCGGCCGTCCGGCACCACCGCAATATCGTTTGAAGGAGAGGGCGGTATTTTGTGGAAAAATTCGCTGAATCCAATTTTCCCTTTGCATATTGAAACGCTAATCGCTATAATCCGTTGCAATCGATTTCTTAAAAAGCCTGATCATCTGAATTTATCCGTCACAGGAGGTTACCATGTTATTCATGAAAAGATCCATTCTGTTGGGGGCAGCGTTATTTTCACTGCTGTTTGTGGCGGCTTTCACGGGCGTCGTTTGGGCGGATGCGATCACTCCGTCCCAGGAGCAGGAATTTATTGATGCAAGGAGAGCCCTGGAGGCGGCACGAAAGGCAAAGGGTGGAAAATTTGCACCCTCATACATCAACCAGGCAGAGGATTTCCTGAAAACCGCCGGCAGTGCACGGTCGATACCGGATGCGGAGGCATTCAGCCGGGCTTCGCGTTTGGCCAGGGCTTATGCCGAGCTGGCAAAGGCTTCTGCTGAGCTGAATGCCGATATTGAGATGCTGGCCACAACTCAGGAAGCACTGCTGAAAGCAAAGGCCGAGATCGACCGTTTGAAAAAATAACAGAAATATAAGGAGCCAAATCCATGGAAAAATATAGAGATCCAATCCGGAAGATGCTTTCTATTCTATTATTGGGGCTGATCATCCTGCTTCCGCTGACGGTCTTGGCTGAAGAAACCTCCGTCATGGTCATCGAAGCCGCCAAATCCGCCATTGACGAGGCCCGAAAGGCCGGGGCGGAGCAACAGGCCATGGATGATCTTTCCGCTGCAAAGTCCTGGCTTTCCCAGGCGGAGAAAGCCTACGAGGCGGCCAATTCCATCATGGCGATGGTCAGCACCGCTAAAATGAAAAGGGCTAAAGAGGAAGAGGTTATTTACCTGGCTACCATGGCAAAAATAAAGGGCCTGACCGCGGAGGCCAAGGCGAAAGAACAGACGACGGCGGCCAAATTGAAGGAGACCCAGAAAGATCTTGCGGACTACCAGAGCGCCATTGCAGTCATGAAGGAAAAGCTGCAGGAGGCGGAGAATGCAAAAAAAATCCAGGCCAAAGCCGAGGCGGAACGCAAGCATTTGGAAGAGTCCCAGCGAATAGCGGATGAGATAGAAGCCCGGAAAAGAAAAGAGTTGGCGGAGGCCGAGCGAAAAACGGCGGAGCTTGAAGCCATGAAGCAGAGAGAAGTTCGGGAGGGGCGGCTGAAAGAGGAAAAGCGGATCGCGGAAAGGGAAAGAGAGGTTAGCCAGGCCAAATTAATGGAAGCACAGTTGGGCGCCCAGCGGGTCAAGGAGGCGCATGAGATCAGAGCCAGGGAGGAAAAGTTCACTGAAGAGAAGGAGAAAATGGCCGTCATGCAGGCCAGACTACAGGCATTGGAGCAAGAAAAGGCCATGCTGATCGCGGCCGGTAAGATTCCCAAAGTGACGGCCGAGGCTGGAGACAAGAAAATCATCATGACCATCCTGGTTATCGATCTCTTCACTTCTGCAAGCGATCTGACGCCGGCGGGAAAGAAGATTTTAGATGGTGTGGGGGATTTCTTAAAGAGCTATCCCGACAGCAAGGTTTTGACACGGGGGCATACGGACAGCACCGGAAAGGCGGCCGCCAACCAAGCGCTATCGGAGAAACGGGCTCAGGAAGTCCGGGAATATCTGGTGGCTTACCGGAATGTTTCCCCGGGACGGGTTACGGCGGAAGGGGTGGGATCGGCGCAACCCGTCGCGACCAATGCCTCCGCAGCGGGGCGGGCGATGAATCGCCGAGTGGAGCTGATTGTCCTCACCGGAGAACCATGAGATAAAGCGAATCGAGAATGCCAAGGCTGTTATTTATTATATGCCTGGCAATTCAGCCGATTGCCTCCATGATCTCCTGCAAGCGCCGTCATTTCTGCTCTTCATGTCATCAGAAGCTCGTGGCGGATTTTGGCGGGCGACCATGTAAGCGACCAGGTAATCCGCATGCTCGATGGGTTGCGAAACGGCGAAGCCGGCGCGAACGGTTTCATGGTCAGATTGAACCTGTCTCACCGCCCCACGTTCCGAAAGAACTACCTGGAATCCGCCCTCGCCGCCGGTTTGATCGAGCGGACGTAGCCGGCCTCCCCTGGCAGCCCTGCCCAGCGGTACCGCCTGACTCAAAAGGGGCGGGGCTTTCTCGCCGGGAGAAGACGGGATGAGGGGATGAGATGGAAGAAAAAATAGTTTTCTTCGGTCAGGGGAATATCCGTCTTGAAGGTCTCTATGCCAACGCGGGTGGAGCAATGGGCGCCGTGGTCTCCCACCCTCATCCTCTCATGGGGGGTGATATGGGTAATTCCATTGTGGAGACCCTGGCCGAAACCCTTTTTGCCGGTGGTTTTTCTACCCTTCGTTTCAATTTCCGGGGAGTCGGAAAGAGCACTGGAACCTTTGACGATGGCCGGGACAAACAGACCCCTGCAATTCAGACAGTAGCGAGTCACAGCCAGACGGATAGCTTTTGGGTTACGGGAACCCGCAATAGACTTTGATTCGAGCAATCAAGAGATTTCCTTTCCGGTGCATAAAAATATTTTTTGAGGGGGTCATTTTTTTCT
>JAHIMW010000152.1 GCA_018896355.1 Pseudomonadota bacterium | reverse complement strand
TTTCCATAAGTCGCCTCCAAATAGGGACAGAGCCCCTATTATTTCCGGAAAATAGGGACAGAGCCCTATTATTTCCGGAAATAATAGGGCTCTGTCCCTATTTTCTTAATGCTTGCCTCTTCGTAGGCGGCTCGGAGCGCCGCGATATTCGTCGCCGCCGCCCCGCCGGAGAGTTTCCACTTCAACCCCTTCTCCATGTGTTCGAGGGATACGAGACCCGATGCCTTTGCAAAGACTCCGAGCATCGGCGTGTTGACCATCGGCGCCCCCTCCTTGAGGAGATGGAAACGGAGGGCGACCGCGGCCGCATCGAGCGTCGCGATATTCCAAGAACCGTCGATCTCAAATTTTTCCGCCTTCTGCGGAGAGTTGATCAACAGCAGCCCCCGCGGTTTCAGGGAACCGAGAATATCGACGATGCCGAACAGCGACGGATCGAGGACGACGGCGATATCGGCCTTCTCGATCTGGGCGAAGGTCCGGATCGGGTGGTCGGAAATCCGGGTCGACGCCGTGAGCGGCGCCCCGCGCCGTTCCGGGCCGAAGGTCGGGGCCGACGTGACCCCCTTGAATCCCTGGAGATAGGCCGATTCGGCGAGGATTTGCGCGGCGATGACGACGCCCTGTCCGCCGCGGCCGTGCCATATAACTTCGTACATATCGTTTTCCTCAAGTAAATACGCCAAAAAAAAGGCCAGGGATCTTTAACCCATGGCCTTTGGGATGCGCTGATTTTCCGGAACGATCATCTCCTGAAAGCGATGGGTGATGGGCTTGGACCCATCCCGAGAAGAGAGAGGCGCAACAGGAGGCCCCGGCGAAGCAGGTTCCGACGAAGAGGAAACGCCCTATCTAACGTACCGTCCATTTTCAGGAAACCCCACTTGAAAAATCGTAGGGATCTTAGAACAAAATACCGGTGATGTCAACAGAGAATTTACGCCGCGGGGTTTGGTGGGAAGGGTCAGTCTCTGCCCTTGATGCCCTGCATGATCTCCAGGTTCTTTTTGGCCTCCGGATAATCCGGCTGAAGTCTCACCGCTTCCTGCAGGTGCGACAACCCCTCCTCGATCTTTCCGCTTTTGGCCAGAATGACCCCGAGGCTGTTGTGCGCCTTGGCAAAATGGGGGTCAAGCTGGATCGCCTTTTTCAACTGGGAGATCGCCTCGTCGATCTTTCCCGTGTTGGCCAAGGCCACGCCGAGGCTGTTGTAAATCTCGACACGCTTGGGATTGATCTGAATCGCCTTTCTGAAGAGAGGGATCGCCTCGTCGAAGTTCCGCTGGTGGGCGAGGGAGAGCCCCAGGTGGACGTTGGCGTCGTAATGATTCGGGTCGCGCTTCAACGCCGCTTTGAAACGGTCGATCGCGCCGGCGAGGTCGCCCTTTTCCACAAGGGCTATCCCGGCCTTAAGATGGGAATCGGCTGTCACGGGGACACCTTGCCGCAAGGTGTCCCCGGTTTTGGCCGCCTCGGCGGGAGGCTTCGGAAGGATCGGTTCTTTGGCCTTTTCCAGCCTCGCCAAGACAATTTTCAGGTTGTTCCGGGCCTCCTGATAGCCGGGGTCCAGCCGGACGGCCTCGCGGAACTGATCCAGCGCCCTCTCCTGTTCCCCGTTCTGCCCCAGCGCGATCCCCAGATTGTTGCGGGCGGGGGCGAAATCCGGTTTGCTGCGGATCGCCGCTCCATAAAAGGGGATGGCCTCCCCGAACTTGCCCTGCCTCAGCAGGAGGTTGCCCAGGTTGTAGTTCGCCTCGAGGTCGTCCGGACGGATCTTAAGGGCCTCCCCGTACTGGGATATCGCACCCGGGAGATTCCCCCGGATGGCCAGGAGCGCGCCCATGTTGGTGTGCATGACGTAGTTGTTCTTCGTGACGGCCAGGGCATGGCTGAAGAGGGCCTCGCTGTTCCGCCAATGTTCGAGCTGGGCCTGCGTAACCGTAAAGAGAAAGGCCGCCGTTGCGAGCCATAGGGTCGGAAGGGCGTATTTTTGATATCCCGGCCGGCTGGTCCATTCGGACAGGAGCCAGACGGCCGCGATGAATATGCCGATCAGCGGGATATAGGTATAGCGGTCCGCCATCGACTGCACGCCGACCTGGATGATCCCGATGACGGGAACAAGCGTTCCAAGATACCAGAGCCACCCCACCAGAAGATAGGGACGACTCCGGGCGGTCCGGGCCGCCAGCGCCGTAATGGTTAGGAGGATGACCGCCGCCGCGATCGCCTGCCAGGGCGGGATTCCTTCCGGATGGGGATAAAGAATGGCCAGCGGGATCGGCCAGGGGGTCTTGAGGAGATAATCGCAGTAGGAAACAAGGGCATTTGAGATCCGAAGCGGCATCGGGAGGCGCTGCATCGCGACGATTTCGGCCCGTTGTGCCAGCAGTGTCACGAGGATCGATCCGGCCGTCAGGGCGAAAAGGGGCAGTTTTTCATAGAGGAGACCGCCGATACTTTTTGCTGCGGGATTCCCCTCGCTTTTTGCCGGTTTTGCCCCGACACCGATGGCCAACCTTTTCAGCGGCCAGCAGTCCATCAGGAGCAGGACGAACGGAAGCGTTACGACCATGGGTTTGGCCAGAAGCCCCAGGGTAAAGCACAGGACGACGGGCAGGTATGTCTTGTATCCCGGCGTCTTTGCATACCGCGCATAGACCATAAGCGTCAGCAGCAGGAAAAATGTGCAGAGGACGTCTTTTCTTTCGGCCACCCAGGCCACGGACTCCACGTGCAGGGGATGGAGCGCGAACAGGGAAGCGACGGCGGCGCTGCGCCAGACTGACCCGGTCGTCATCCGGAGTACGCTGTAAAGCAGCAGGATGTTCAGCAGATGGAACAGCAGGTTGACGAGATGATACCCGCCGGCGTTGAGCCCGAAGAGCTGGGCATCGGCCATCAGGGAAAGCCACGTCAGGGGATGCCAGTTTCCGGTGTGCAGCGTCTGGAAGGCCCAGACGATGTTTTCCGGTTTCAGGCCCGTAAGGACGCGGGGGTTCTGAAACACGTACCGGTCATCGTCGTAGTGGACGAAATCAAACTGTCCGACCTGCCAGTACGCCGCCAGGGTAATCAGTACCAGGGCAAGCCCGATGAGGGCTCCGCGGGATGCCGCGAAACGGGAACCTTGAAACAGGGTTTTCTTCATGGAAAGATCCTATGTCCGTAATGATGCCGACGGATCGCCGAACCGGCAGGGAGCGAGGGCCGGCCGGATCAGCTTTTAAACCGGTACTTGATGAGCGTCCAGAGGGCGGAGACCCCATGGACCCAGGTGATTTTTTTCCCTTCCGAGTAGCTTCTGCCATAGTAGGAGATGGGGAGTTCATAAATGCGCCACCGTTTGTTTTTGCAGATCTTCGCCGTCAGTTCCGGTTCAACGGAGAAGCCGTCGGATTCGATCCGGATGGTTTCGATCACCTCTTTCCGGAACATCTTGTAGCAGGTTTCCATGTCGGTCAGCGTCGTGTTGTAGAGCAGATCCGTCATGAAGGTCAGAAATCCGTTTCCCATCCGATGCCAGAAGAGGTGGACCCGCTGCGGCTTTCCCCCGGAGAGCCGCGACCCGTAAACGACGTCGGCCACGCCGTCGCGAATGGGCCGGATCATTTCGATAAACTCGTTCGGATCGTACTCCAGGTCCGCATCCTGAATCGCGACAATTTCTCCCGTGACGTGGCCGAACCCCGTCCGCAACGCCGCCCCCTTGCCAAGGTTCCGGTCGTGAAAAAAACGCTTCACCCGTTCGTCGAATTTCGTCTGTTCCAGCAGTTCCTTTGTGCCGTCCGTGGAGCCGTCATCGACGACGATGATCTCCGCGACAAAATCGAGATTCAGGACCTTCTCGACGATCTCCCGAACCGTTTCTCTTTCATTGTAAACGGGGATGACGACGGATAAAATTTTTGCTGTATTCATTTCGGCTCCTTTGCTTTCCTTGACGATCGCGTAAAAAGTGAAATTTCCCCTCCCCCGGCGAGAGTGGATCCTCTCGAATTTCCCCTCCCCCGGAGGGAGGGGAATAAGGGGAGGGGGAAACTACTCACGGAAATACAACCCCTTTTTCACCCCCACCCTGACCCTCCCCCGTCAAGGGGGAGGGGAGATTGTTTACCCCCGTCAAGGGGAGGGGAGATTGTTTACCCCCGTCAAGGGGGCGGGGAGATTGTTTACCCCCGTCAAGGGGGCGGGGAGATTTTGGATTTTTACGGTTTCGGCTCCTTTGATGCTCTTGTAATAAAGGAGACGATCTTGTTTTAGGCCGCGCGGAAGCGGCCCTCTCCGGAGCGCCGGCGGTCATGAAGAAGAGAAAAATGACGCTCGGCCACAACTGGAGTAAAAGGCGGTTCAGCGACGTGGCGAGGTGGTAGCCGAGATCGAGCGGGGTCATTACGTAAACGAAGAAATAGCCGATCAGCATCAGGCCGAGGACAGCCGCCGACCGGATGAGGCCGGGCCGGTCCCGATCGTCGATCCGGACGCCCGCGATCAGCAGGTAGCCGATCAAGAGAAGGATGCTGACGGCGCCGGGGTTAAGCTGCATCCCCACGCGGATATCGATCAGTCCCTGCGTGAAACTGATCCCCGTTATGAAAAAGGCCTTTGCGATCTCCGCATACCGGCTGAAGTCCGTCAATTTGGCCGCGGCGGCGGCCGGACTGAACCCGGCCATCAGGTCGTTCACCGGAGACAACTGCGTTTTGAAATAGATGACGATCAGCAGGATCGGCAGCGCCCCGGAGAGAAACCGGACGGTTCTCTTCCGTGCCGACCGCCACCCGTCTGCATAAAGCGTCGTGCCGACAAGGCTTCCCGTGACGATCAGCAAAAACAGCATACCTTCGTTCTTTGTCCAGGCGCACAAACCGGCGGCGATTCCGGCCAGGACCGCTGCCCCGGA
>JAHIMW010000151.1 GCA_018896355.1 Pseudomonadota bacterium | reverse complement strand
CTGCGGCGGCCCATCCGTCGGGGGCCTCCATCGAAAACATTCGGGCAATCGTCAAAAAACAGGACGCACTGACCCTCTCAATGCCCGAGACGGCCTTTCAGGCGTACCACGGCCTGGAGGCCTTCGCGGGAAAGCCGGTAAAGGAACTGCGGGGGCTTATGTCAACCTACCCCATTGATATTCAGTTTTATACACTGGCCGCAAGCCCGATCAAGACGATAAAGGACCTGAAAGGGAAAAAGGTGGCCGTGGGCGCCCCGGGGAGCGGCACCGAGGCCATGGCGAGGTACGTGCTGAAGGTCTACGGCCTGACCTATGACGACATCAACGAGCAGTTTCTCTCCGCCACTGAGTCTGCTGAAGCCATCAAAGACGGCAACATCGATGTGGTCATCACGACTCTGGGCACCCCGGCCCCGGCCCTGATGGATCTCTGCACGCAACGGGACATCCGCTTTCTGGATATCGAACCCGAGGTGGCCGAGAAGATCAACAAGGAATTTCCGGCCTATTACCCCCGTACCATACCGGCGGGCACCTATAAGGGACAGGACAAGCCCCACCACACCCTGGCCTGGATGGGACTTTTCCTGGTCCATCAGGACATGAGCGAACAGCTTGCCTATGACATTTTGAAGGCGGTCTTCACGCACAAGGACGAACTCGATAAGATTCATGCCCAATTCAAGAAAATCACCATCGAGAACGGGGTCAAGGGGATGTCTGTTCCATTGCACCCGGGCGCCGAAAAGTTCTTCAAGGAGAAAGGCTTGCTGAAATAGCCCGCCTCACCTCAGGTGGCACCGGGAATAGAGTCGAAAATACAGTTGGTTAGGAGCAGTCGAATGCGTCTGTCGATCAGCGCGGCGGTTGCGGCGGCTATCGCACTCGCCGGTCTCTGGCTCGCAGGTGCTGAGCCCTGGCTGGAGGTCCGGCGATGTGAGACAGCCGCGCCCCTTCTCAGTCTCGAGATGAAACCGGGGAAGGAGTTCTCTCTCTGGTTTTTCCACTCCTATGACCGGGCCTTCTTCGAGGAGCACTACCGGTTGGAACGGGACGGACGCATCGTGCTGACCCACATGACCTTCAAATCGAGCCTGAACGGCCAGGGGTTCGAAATGGGCGTTTATCGCCCGCTGCCCGACGGATCGGCGGAGCTGACGGACATCAATAAGGATGTGCCCGAAATCTTGTTCCGGCTGGGCTCGCCGGACCTGGCGAACCACACCCTTTTCATCGGTGGACGCCGCTTGCGCCTGCTGGACTACGCAGAAGCCGGCGACATGATCTGTATCCGTTCGGGCTTTCGCTACCGATGGCAGAGTGCATGGGACAAGGTCCGGGTCATGTGGCGGCAGGGGAAAACGGAACCGCCCGGGTAATCAAAGGAGCAGGCATGACAGACGCGAACAAATCCGAAGTGCGTCACCTCACGGCCGGAATCGTGCGTATCGTGGCCCTGTGCATGGCCGTGTTTCAGATCTATACCGCCCAGTTCGGACTCTTTTCCGCAATGGTGCAGCGACCGGTCCATCTTGCCTTCGCCTGCGCCCTGATCTTACTGCTTATCCCCATTAACCGGGGATACAGGGAGAGGCCCTATCCCCGGATACTGAGATTCTTTGACTGGGGATTGATCATCGTGTGTATTCTTTGCCTGGCCAACCTGTCCTTCAGTTACAAGACTCTGGCCAGTCGGGGTGGCGCCGCTACGGAGGCCGACCTCGTGCTGGGCGCCCTGATCATTCTTCTGGTCCTGGAGTGTACTCGAAGGCTCATGGGATGGGCATTGCCCATTATCACCGTAGTGGCGCTGTGTTACACCCTGCTCGGCGACCGAATACCCGGCCTCTGGGGCCACTTCCCCCTCGACCTGGAACAGATCATCAGCTACCAGTTCCTGACCACGGAAGGGCTCTTCGGCATACCTCTGGGGGTCAGCGCCAGCTTCATCTTCGTGTTTATCATGTTCGGGGCCTTCCTCGTCAGCTCGGGCACCGGGGAATTTTTCATCAACTTCGCCAACGCCCTGGCCGGCCACCTTCGGGGCGGACCGGCAAAGGTGGCCGTGGTGAGCAGCGCATTCTTCGGCACCAT
>JAHIMW010000150.1 GCA_018896355.1 Pseudomonadota bacterium | reverse complement strand
TGGGACATCTCCTTGGGGTTGCAGATCACGCCGCCCTTCCCGCCGCCCAGGGGCAGATCGAGGAGCGAGCACTTCCAGGTCATCCAGGCGGCCAGCGCGCGGATGGTGTCGATGGTCTCATCGGGATGAAAACGGATTCCCCCCTTGCAGGGTCCCTTGGCGTCGTTGTACTGGACGCGGAATCCCTGGAATACCTTCATAGAGCCGTCGTCCATGCGGACCGGAATCGAAACGTGGAGTTCGCGCGAGGGCACCCTCAGGATCGCCTGAACGCCGGGATCCAGATGGAGTATCTTTGCGCACTGGTCGAGCTGCCTCTGTGCAATCGTAAACGGATTAACCTTGGCCATAAATTGTTCCTCTCTTTCTAAAGTGTTGATAGTGAATGTTGCCATTCTTATTTGTTCTTGCAGAGTTCCCAGAAATTCTGCAGTTCCTGATAATCCATGACGGTGGACATGGCGCGGTTCTCCACGTCAATCCCCATCTCATGTGCGCAGGCGACGGGATTCAGCCCGCCGTAGAGGATCATGCCGACCCGGTTCATGTCGACCGGGATCTGACAGATCGGCTCGCCGATCTCGCCGATGGAGAGGACGCCGCCGATTCCCGCATTCCGGAGTTTCGTGATCAGCTCATCGACCAGCTTACGGGCCGGAACGGGAATCTCCCGGAAGTTGGCCAGGACCTTGCCTTCGCCTTTTTCCGCCGCCTGGCGAACGGAGGTCATCCGCCCCCGGATGAACACCTCCGAGGGATCGAGGGATGATCCGGAATATTGGATCAGTTCGATGAAGCGGAGCGGCTGTCCGTTCCGGACCTGGAGGATGCCGCCGAACCTGGAATCCATCGGGATGCCGTGCTTGAGGAGAATGCCGTTCACGACGATGCTGCAGACCGTGGCAAAACCGATGTATCCCGTCGGGACCGTCACCTCGCCGAGGCGGGCGCCCTCTTCGGCGGTGGCGACCAGTTCGCTGACATGGATGCCGGCGCTGAAAGCGGGTTTCATCAGCTCCAGCGCCTTTTTGAAAACCTTTTTGGGGAAGAAAGAGACGTTCACGGGGGTGAGCCCCTGCCGCCGGTCCAGATCGAGGGATGTCCGGAACGCCAGGATCTCGATGCGGGAAATGGCGAAGCCGATCTTGTCGTGGACCCGCGCGTGGGCGATCTCATCGATTCCCTGCTCCGTGATGGCCCGGCCGTCATGCCGGCCGATGAGACGTGTCATCCCCCGTTCGTCCATCATCTTGAGGTGGTATCGGACCCCCCGCTCGCTCAGGGTCACACCGTGATCCTGCATGCGCCGGGAAATGAGACGTGCGCCCACCGGTTCCGGCGACTCATGGAGGATCCGGAGGATCAGGAGGATCTTCTTTTCAATGTCCTCCAAATTGAAGATCTGATTCATCGGCATCGGTAATCCTTTGCCGATGCTTCTAACATGGAGTTATAAGGCTGTCAATAAAAAAATGAAAGGGAACGATTGTTATGGAAATCAACGGACTCCGGGAAGGGATGCCCTCCGAGAGAGAGGGCGCCGGTGTGGAAAATGAAAAGGCCTCGATCCGTTCTTGCGCCGGATCGAGGCCTTGGGCTTTGCTTTACCGATTGTTGAAGAGGCCATCCGGGCGGATGGCCGAGGATTTCCTAAACCGTAGCCGTCTGATCGAACCCGTCAGAAATCAAACCTTCGCCTTCGGGAAAAACCCTGTCTGCGTCAGGATCTTCCGGAGCTCCTCCCGGTCCGCCTCTTTCAGTGGCATCAGCGGCGGGCGGGGGTCTCCACCGTAAAGGCCGATCATCTCCATCGCGGCCTTGAGTCCGGGGATACCCCACCGGGCCGTTACCGCATTGTTGCTGTCGATGAGGTTCATCTGCAGATCCCTCGCCTCCCGGATCTTTCCGGCGTCGAAGAGCGTCTGCAGGCGGGCGCACTCGTTCGGGAAGACGTTGGCCAGGGCGAGAGTGCCCCCCGTCGCGCCGAGGGCGAGACTCGTGAAGAGGAAGCTTGCCGATCCCGCAAACACCGAAAAACCATCCGGCGCCTTGCGGATCATATCCGCGATCTGGACGATATTGCCGCCGCTGTCCTTGATCCCGACGATGTTCGGGTGTTTTGCGAGCTCGACGGCCAGTTTTGCGGAGATATTGATCCCCGCGTTGCGGGGCATGTTGTAGAGGATGACCGGCAGCGGGCTTTTGTCGGCCACATCGCTGTAGAAGCGTGCAAGAACCGGATCGGTCATCTCCCCCTTATAGTAGTTCGGGGTGACGATCAGGACCGCGTCAGCCCCCGCTTCGGCGGCCTTTTCATTGAGGCGCATCGTTTCCATCGTCGACTCGGCGCCGGTCCCGGCGATGACCGGCTTTTTCCCTTTCGCCCTAGCGCAGACGAACCGCATCAGCTCCTCTTTTTCCGCAGGCGAAAGCAGGACGAACTCCCCGTTGGAGCCCATGACCACGATCCCTTCCAGGTCGGATCCCAGCCAGAAATCCAGATTTTTTTCCAGCTTGTCATAGGCGATCCCCCCTCCTGCAAACGGCGTTGCGATGGGGGCGTAGATACCGTGAAGCTTGAACATCAGACATATCTCCTTATGATCAATGGATCGATTGTTCGATCGGGCCGGTGTTTTAAAAAAGACCCGATATCCCCTATATCCGCGTGATGCAGAACAGTTCGTCGTGTCCGAGCAGTTCTGCCCGCGACGGTTCTCCGGAGCCGATCCGGAGAACCTTTTCCAACAGCTCTGCGCCCACCTCCGCGATGGGCGTTCCTTCCACGATTCCCCCGGCGTTGAAATCGAGGTTGAATCTCATTCGTTCATAGGTCGCGCGGTTTCCGGTGATCTTGATGACCGGCACGCCGGGGAATCCGGTCGGCGTCCCGCGGCCCGTCGTGAAAACGACTGCCTGACAGCCAGACGCGACAAGACCCGTAACCGCCTCCCCGTCGTGGCCGACGCAGTCCAGCAGATAGAGACCCGGACCTTCCGGATATTCGCCGTAGCCGACGCAGCCGCTGATCGGTCCGGTCCCCGCCTTGTAGATCCCGCCCAGCGCCTTTTCGACGACGGAGGTGAGCCCCCGTCCTCGTTTCCCGGGGAGATCAGCGCCGAACGGTGCTGGAATTGCGCGCTTGCCGTGGCCGCGGAAAGCCTCGTTTCCATGTTGCCGATCGTTGCCATGATTTGGCCTGCGACCTCGGGATTGACGGCGCGTCCGGCGAGGATCTGCTCCGCCCCGATCAGCTCCGTCACCTCGGTGAAAATCGCCCGCCCGCCGGCCTCGCAGATCCGGTCGGTGACCCAGCCGAGGGCGGGGTTGGCCGCGAGACCGGAGGTGGCGTCCGTTCCGCCGCACTTCAGACCGAGGTTAAACTCGGAAAGGGGAAATTCTTCCCGTGTCTGCCGGGAGGCCTCCTCCACCAGACGGCCGGCGAAAACGACCCCCTTTTCAATGGCCCGCAAGGTGTCCCCCTCCTCCTGGATCACCAGCATCTCGACCGGCTTGCCCGCGGCGGCGATGCTCTCCGCAAGTTCCCGCGCCTGAAGGCGTTCACAGCCCAGGCCGACAACGACCACGCCGTAGAAGTTGGGATGCTTCCCCAACCCTTTCAGACCGCGGGCGGTCAGCTCCAGATCGAGGCCGACCTGGCTGCAGCCGACCGGATGACAGAATGGAATCGCGCTGGCGACGTGTTCGGCGATCCGCCGGGCGACGGTATTGGCGCAAAAGACCGACGGGATGACGGCGACAGCGTTCCGCGTGCCCGGCAGTCCCTGAGATCTTCGATATCCCTGAAATGTTAGCATCTGATTTCCTATTCTGCCCGATCTTCATGACCCCGGCGGCAGTAGAGGTTGTGAAGGTGGATCCAGTCGCCGGCGCCGATCGCCGTCCGGGCCCTGCCGATCTCCTCGCCGTACTTGATGATCGGCTGATCGGCATCCAGGTTCGCGAGTGCGATCTTGTGACCGAATGCGATCCCCTGCCGCGCCTCAATATGCAGCACCTCTTGACCGGTCGCCACAGCGACCGTCTCGCCGGACCGTATCTCTTCGAGGAGTACGGCGACGTTATCGCGGGGGTTGATTTGCAATGCCTTGGCCACCAGCTTCTTACTCCTTTCCCCAGGGGATTAAAAGACCCTTTTTACCGAATCAATCCTCCAGTATGGCGCCTTTGTCCGCCTGCGCCGCGTGACGGCAGTAGAGGCCGAGAAAACCGGTATCGATCGGCGCCGGCCGCTGTGGAATGGCCTTCAGGCGGGCGGCGATCTCCTCGTCCGAAATGAGCAGGTTCAGCTTCTTGTTGGGAATGTCGATTTCGATCTGATCCCCGTCGCGGACCGCCGCGATCGGTCCGCCCACCTGGGCCTCCGGCGCGACGTGGCCGATGCAGAAACCGCGCGTGGCGCCGGAGTATCGTCCATCGGTGACCATCGCCACGCTTTCACCCAGCCCCATGCCGATCAGGATACCGGCGGGAATCGACATCTCCCTCATTCCGGGCCCGCCGCGCGGCCCTTCGTAACGGATGACGAGGATGTCCCCGGGACGGACCGACTTGCCCATGATCTGCCTCATCACATCTTCCTCGGAGTCGAAGGTCTTGGCTGTTCCCACGTGGCGCGGCTTGACGCTCCGGATGCCGCTGACCTTTACGACCGCGCCGTCCGGCGCGAGGTTGCCGCGAAGGATGACGATGCCGCCCTGCGGCTGCAGAGGGTTTTCCAGCGTCCGGATGATCTCGCGGTTCTTCACGGCTCCGAAATAGCTTTCAATCGTCTTGCCCGTAACCGTCATGACCTCCCGGTTGAGGAGGGTTTTCAGTTCCCCGAGGACGGCGCCCACGCCTCCGGCCATGAAGAAATCCCACAGGGTATATTGGCTGGAAGGCTTGAATTTGGCGATACAGGGGGTCCCGGTGGAGATTTCGTCGATCTCCTTCAGTGTGAGTTCAAAACCCGCTTCCCGGGCAATGGCCGGAAGGTGAAGAAGGGCGTTTGTCGAACCGCCGATCGCCATCAGGAAACGGACGGCGTTCCGAAGATTTTCCCGGGTCAGGATGGCGCGGGGGAGGACCTTTTCCCGGACCAGGGCGACGGCCCTTTCACCTGTGAGCTTGGCCTGGCGTCTCTTTGCGGCGTAGACGGCCGGTGTTGTCGCGGTGCCCGGGAGGCTCATCCCCAGGGCCTCGATGATGCAGCCCATCGTATTTCCCGTTCCCATCATGCCGCAGACGCCGGCGGTGGCGCAGGTATCATCCTCAATCGCCTCGAACTCCTCCGCGTCGATCTTTTCATCCTGAAAGGCCCCCATAGCCTCCTTGATGTCGCACAGGACGAACTGTTCGCCGTTCAGGACATGGGAGAGCATCGGCCCCGGGGGGAGGAAGATGGACGGGATGTTGAGGCGCGCCGCCGCCATGAGCATTCCCCCAGGCGATTTGTCGCAGGAGGGTATCATGACAAGGCCGTCGAAGCCGCCCGCCCCGACCATGACTTCGATCTCCGCCGCCACGACTTCACGGCTGGGGAGGACGTAATGCATCCCGTTCCCTTGGGCGATGGCGTCGCAGACCGCAATCGTATGAAATTCGACCGGCGTGCCCCCGGCGGACCAGATCCCCGCCTTGACGAACTGGGCCAATTCTTTGTTGCAATAGCTGCCCGGGTGCATCTCCGACCAGGAGCTGACGACGCCGATCACCGGCTTTTGCAGTTCATCGCGGTGATACCCCACCGCTTTGAACATCGACCGGGGGTAGGCGCCGGTGATCCCCGCAAAGAGCTCGGCCGAACTCCGTATCTTCTTTTCCACTCTTATTTCCCCTGCCTTTCAACGCGCACCCGAATGGGTGATTATTATCGTGCAAGTTCTCTAATCCGAGCCCGGCCCCCTTGTCAAGATTTATCCCCGCGCGCGGAGCATTTCCGCTCAGTCGCAAATCTGCATGTGAAAGGATTTGGGGCCGTGAACGACGATTTGCCGGACTTTACCGGAAATGTCTCATTTCTGCCCGGAAAGAGTTTTGTTTTTCCCACGGGTTTCAACCGTGAAGCCATAGAGGGTCAAGGTTAAAGCCAGACAAGCGGCACAGAAAAAAAAGGCCATCCTGAAGGCGGGGGCGCCGAACGACTCGCCCGGATAGAGGGATTGCATCAGGCCGCCCAGCCCCTGAAGAAATGCGGCAACCCCGACCATCGTAAAGAAATTGACGCCGGTCATGGCCGCTCCGGCGCGTTCAACGGGCACCCGTTCCTTGATGTGGGCATACATGACCTGCCCGGAACTGGTAAAAAAGCCGAAACCGAAAAAGAGCACGGACAAAACGGTCAGGTTTGTCCCCGGAGGAAGGCAGGCCAGGACGGCAAGGACCAGGATCATTCCGACCAATCCCGCAATGACCACCCCTTTGCGGGTCTTGAACAGGGAGTCGGAAAACCAGCCGCAGACGGGGCTGCCGATAATCATGCCGACGCCCATCAGCAGCAGCATGTTGCCGGTCGCCACCGGTGAAACGCCGATCGCCGTCATCAGATAGGGGCCGGCCCACAGGGTTTGCATGGCGGCGAAGATTCCGTATCGGCAAAAGGTTCCGAAAGAGATGATCCAGTAGTCCTTTTCACGGATCAGGTCGCGGAGGTTCTCCAGGATGTTCTTCAGGTCGGTCGAGACGGCAGCCGGGATTTCACCGCAAACCGGCTCCTTCGGCCGATCCCGGACGACGACGAAAAAAAGGATCGTCAGCAGCAGGTTGATTCCGGCAAAGACGATGAAGGTTATCCGCCATCCCATGGATTGCACCATCCATACCAGCGGGGTTGCCGCCGTCATGTTTCCCATGGTCCCGAAAGAGAGCGCCAGCGCCGACATCGTGGCGAACCGGAGCGGCCCGAACCACAAGGTGATCAGTTTCAGCGTGCCCATCAGATTGCAGGCCATCCCGGCGCCGAGAAGAAGCCTCCCGGCCACCAGCGCTCCGATTGATTCCCCACACGCAAAAACCAACGCTCCGGCCACTCCCAGAAAGGAGAGTGCGGTCATCGCAATCCTCGGCCCGATCGCATCGAGGTACATGCTGATGGGAATCTGCATGACGGCGAAGGTATAGAAAAAAGATGCGGAAATGAGGCTCAGCCCGCGGGGGTCCAGCCCGAGATCCGAGATCAGGTCCGGGGCGATCACCGCAATCGAGGCCCGGTAAAACTGGGAGAGCACGAACAGCAGGCAGGCCGTGAAGAAGACCATCCAGCGGCGGGATATTGCGAATCTCATGGGGTGCCTTCAGCAATATTGACAGCAAAAGCGCTGGATGCGGCTTCTCTTACCCGAATCAGGCGCTGCCCGGCCGTTCTTTGCAGGGGATCACAAAGACCGGGATCGGACTGTGTCTGACGGTTTTTTCGGCGACGCTTCCTAAAAATACATGTTTTATTCCCGTTCTTCCGTGCGTGCTCATCACGATAATGTCGATATTTTCCTTCCGGGCGAATTTAAGGATCTCCTCATCTTCGCGACCGGATTTGGTGACGATTTTGACTTTGGTCTTATCCCTGATCTTGCTCAGGTATTGATCGTTGTATTTCTGAGCGAGATCTTCCCGAATGGCTACAGTTATCTTGTTAAAATTCTCTTTGTTGGCGTATAGCGCCGCATAGTACTGATTGGGGATGTTCGGTATCACGTGCAGGATATAGAGAACGCCCTCGTCTCTCTTGGCAACGCCAAAGGCATAATCGAAAGCGCAATCCGAATTTTCAGAGAAGTCGGTACAAAAGAGCACTTTTTTGTATTTTGGATAATCAATCATTTTGTTTCTCCTTTGATTGGATAGGAACTTGCTTATTTATTCCGATGAACTTAGGGAAGAGTGGGTTTTGTGTCAAGAAGAATTCTCGAGCGCATCCTTCCTTTGGGACTACGCCCGCTTGCGCTCGCCGATGTCGACGGTAAAACCGATGATCCCGGTAATGTGCCCTTCTTTAAGCCTATCCGATTTTGGTCTGGCAATCCGGGGCCTTTGCGAGCACCCACGGTTTGCCGGCCTTAAGGAGCGCGCTGCCGGGCGGATGCGGAATGACCCGACGGACCATTTCGCCCACCTCCAGGAGTGCATCCAGATCGACCCCGGTTTCGATTCCCATCTCCGCCAGCATATTCACCAGGTCTTCCGTGGCGACGTTGCCGGCTGCTTTCGGCGCATATGGGCATCCCCCCAGCCCCCCGATCGCCGCGTCGAATTGGGTGATCCCCGCCTGCATCGCCGCAAGGATATTGGCCAAAGCCAGATCCCGATGGTTGTGGAGATGGAGAAGCCACTGCACATCCGGATATTGATCCAGCAGATGCGCCACGGTGTCGTACACCTGTTTCGGACTGGCGAAGCCGACCGTATCCGCCAGCCCCACACCTTTGATCCCCATGGCCACATACCGATCCGCCACCCGCTCAATCTGCGCGACGGCAACCTTCCCCTCGAAGGGACAGCCGAAACCGCAGGCCATACCGCCGCTCACCGCGATTCCTTTTTCCAGGATCATCGGGACCATGGTTTCAAACTCTTTCAGGGATTCCTCGATCGAGCGGTTGGCGTTGGAGCGGTTATGGGATTCAGTGACCGACATCATCAGGTTGATCTCATCGGGCCTGAGTGCAAGCGCCCGTTGAACCCCCTTCATGTTCGGGGCCAGAAGCCGATACGAAACCCCCGGAAGCCGATCGATCTTTGACATTACTTCTTCGGCGTCGACCAGTTGCGGGACCGCCTTGGGGTGGACGACCGAGGAGACCTCGATATTCTTCAGACCGGCCCGTGCCAGCGCATTGACGATTTCAATCTTCTTTTCCGTTGGGATGAATTGTTTCTCATTCTGGAAGCCGTCCCGCGGCCCCACTTCGACGATCGTCACTTTTTTCGGAAGATTCACGGGGCAATCCTTTCGTCATGGTTTTACGTCGGATAAATTTAGAGAGGAGTGGGTTGCGTGTCAAGAAAAAATTGCTGCCGCCGGGATTGTGCTTTTCCAGCCGGTTGTGCTATGGTGCGGACCATGCAGCCACGCATCATTCCCAGAGAGGAACACGGTATATCCCGGAAGCAGATCAGTCCGAACGCGCTGCGCACGCTCTACCGACTCCATGACAACGGCTTCATCGCCTACCTGGCGGGGGGGTGTGTCCGTGACCTTCTCTTGGAGCGAACCCCCAAGGACTTCGACATCGCGACAGACGCGGCGCCCGGTCAGATCAAGCGGCTCTTTCGCAACTGCCGTCTCGTAGGCCGTCGTTTCCGATTGGCCCATCTCCACTTCCTGAACGAAATCCTGGAGGTCTCCACGTTCCGGGCTGCCGCCCCTCCCGATGACGAGGAGGCGGGTGAGACAGACCACAATCACCACCCCCGTCATCTCAAGGACGAGGACGGAATGGTTCTGCGTGACAACGTCTTCGGCACACCGGAGGAGGATGCACTCCGCCGTGACTTTACCATCAACGCCCTTGCCTACAATATCGCGGATTTTTCAGTGATCGACTACAGCACCGGCCTGAGCGACCTCACGCAGCGGCTCATTCGTCCAATCGGCGACCCTTTTGTCCGATTTACGGAAGACCCGGTGCGAATGATCCGCGCCGTCCGCTTTGCCGCATCCCATGACCTTGTCATCGAACCGGCTGCGTGGGAGGTCCTCCGTGAGCTCTCCCCCACCATTACCCGCGCCGCACCGGCAAGGCTCTACGAAGAGATGCTGAAACTCTTCCTGCTCGGATTCGCCGGCCCGGTTTTCACGCTCTTAGAGGCGAGTGGACTCCTTGACGCCCTCTTTCCCAGGCTCAGCATGCAACTCCATGGAAACGGCGATCTACGGAAGGCGCTGCAGACAAATCTGGAATGCCTCGATCGACTGTCCAGGAGGGGATTGCCCCCCCCTCCGGCGCTCTTTCTGGCGGCGCTTTTTGGCCCCGGCATGGAGGCGGAGGCGCTTGCTCGCCACCGTGACGGTGTTCCACACCAGCAGGCGCTGGATGTGACATGCGCCCTTGCCCTTGAAGAGTTCTGCAAGATCGTCTGCATTCCGGGGCGGGTCGGCGGTCAACTGCGCCGCATCCTTGCCTTTCAGCCGTTGCTGCAAAGAAGGCCGCCGCGCCGCCCCTCTTCGCTGGTCAGCAGGCCTGACTTTGCAGACGCAATGTCATACCTCTATATGATGGCAAAGTCGGGAGGAAAGGATAAAACCGCCCTGGAGTGGTGGAACCTCTTCCTTTCAGAAGCCCCTTCCGCAATCTCTTCAGAACCGCCAACCGATGAAGCCCCGGCAAAACGACGAAGAAAGAAGCGGCGCAGACATCGCTCTTCCGCTCAGGCTGCCGTCTGATCGTGTAACGCAATGGAAAATGATGTAACAATCCATGCCGCGTTGCACCTTGCCGCAATCGAGATAGCGAGAGATCACATGCTCGACGTAGGACCGCCAGAATCCGTATTGCCTTGAGAAATGCTCGTCATAGATCCCGACAAAGGTTTTCAGTCGGTCAATAACCAATGGCAGCGCCGTCGCTTCGCGGATCGGAACCTCCCGAGCGTGCACCGGTGACAGGATCGATGCTGATGCCGTGCGCATGGCCGGCGAGTTCGTTCCATGCCCCCCAGCGGTTCAGCATATGGCCTCTGCGATCGAGCTCTTTCAAGGTGCCCTCCGGGTAACGCCCCTCGATGTTGAGCAGGTCGCGCGATTCGCCCAGGGCGAAGCGGCCGGAGAGCCAGCGCGGCGATTCGATTGCCTGCTGAACGTTCAGGCCGAAGTCGATCATGGCAACGTAGGCCTGGAGCTGGATCTGCGGTTGGCCGTCGGCGCCCATGCAGCCGAACACCTGCCACAGCTTGTCGTCGCGAAAGGCGAGCGATGCGATCAGCGTGTGCGGCGGCCGCTTGCCCGGCTCGATCCTGTTGTGATGCGCAGGGGGAGGCAGTTTAGTCAGCCTGTTTCACCCTTTGATAAGACATCGCTTTCGATGGGCCGAACTATAGGGAGGCTGTTTTTACTTGTCAAGGGATATTTTGCATCGAAAAGCAGGAGGCTGGCGATGAGATTGGGAAAGGAAGGTGGGGTTCTACGAAGAGTATCGGGTCATAATGGTGCCGCAGCAATACAGGGCCGCAAAGGATGATCCGGACTATTTTCTCGCGTTGATCAAATTGGCTTATTGTTATCATGAGGAGCATAAAAAGTTGACAAACAAGGTGAGCAATTAATATATTGCCTAAACTGGAAGTTATTTACACAAACATAGGAGGCATTATGAAAAAAAATTCCCGCATCAGGTTTAATCCGGTTACAAAGGAAATCGAGGTTGAAGGCACTGAAGAATTTGTAAAGACCTACTTTGATAAGCTTAAAGCGATGATTTCCGGACCTTCCCAGGAAACAGTAACAATAGAGAAGGAGCTCAAGGCGGTTAAGGCGGTGCCGAAAAAGAAAGCTGCAAAGAAGTCCATGTCGGCAAAAGCCCCACGTGTCAACAAAGCTAAAAGGACACCCAAAGCGGTAAAACCCGCTATTGCCAAGAAGGTCAGGAAGACCGGAAAGAAGGCACCAGGTGAAAAGAGAGTGACCAACATTGATGCGGTCGTGTCGTTCATTCAAGGCGCGCCGGAAGGAATTTCAACGGCTGAGCTGAAGGAGAAGACTGGATTATCGGAACGCCAGATTTGGAGTATAGTCAACCGCGCGACCAAGCAAGGAAAGATCAGGCAGGCGAAGCGAGGCGTGTATGGTGGAGTAGCTGCAAGCTAATAACAGAAACCCAAAGAGTTTTTATCGGTAGGTTGATTTAAAAAGAGGCCCTGCCCGTAATGGACAGAGCCTCTGCTAAATTGTTATTTCTTCTTAGTCTTGGCCGTTACCTTTGCCGCTGGCTTTTTAGCTGCCACTTTTTTTACAGATGCCTTTTTCACAGTCGAACCAGCTTTCGCTCTTTTTACAGGTTTTTTAGGCATTCTATCATCACCTACCCTTCTCCGGATAGATTTAAAAATCTCCCGAGGAAAGATTCTTCTGCTTGACACAGGGTTTTCCCGTATGCTAAGCTTCGGGCATCTTCCAAAACTACTGCACGGGTGATTCTTACCCGGTATAGCCCCAATCTCATAAATTGGGGTTTTCTTTTTGGTCGCTCATACCACAATATATAGTATATTGCAAGAAATATTTACACCACTAATAGTATGCCCGCCATACAAGTTGGAAACCATTACTGTTTCACTATTCAGCGCAAAACCATTTTAATAACAGGTAATAACGTTCTCACATAGAGTCTCACACGGCTTTTCTGCTAAAATAAAATTGCTTCAAGTGCAAATTCTTAGTTTGGGCCGAAAACCGAGATTCGGAGCCAATTTCCCCCTTGATTTTCCATTTGCATAAGAGTATTGATCAGCTATCGTTTCTCTTTATAGCTCAGTAAACCCATCAACCTACCCCTTAACCTTTTGGAATCCGACATGAGAGTGAATTATTAGAAAATGCCGATATGAGCCCTCAGGGGTTACTATATGAGAAGGACTTTCCAAAAGTTGCCCTTATGAAGCCTCCAGAGAGGTAATGGACCTCTTTGGGGGGGGGGCCATTGTTTTTGTATTCTTCGTTGTATGGAGTAAATCTAATAACAGGAAAAGGAGGTGACAAGGCATGAAAAACATGAGGAGCGTGGCAATAGCGATAATCGTTGCAGGATTGGTATGTCTGGTATTAGGAGTCATAAGTAAATTCATGGGTTCTGATATTGCTGGATTTGGCCCGCGCTGGTTCGGTGTAGCCACTGGTATCTGCTTCTTGCTATCAATAAATTTGCTGCTTTTGGACAAGAAATCTTAGAGGAAAATGTGGGGAATGGCATATATTTGTATTTGCCATTCCCCACACTACACTTTCGATAACAGCTATGCTTTAGCCTCTGCCGGCGCGAAAACAAAAAGCGGTTTACGCCAGGGGGTGACCAAATAATTACTTTGGCCGGATATGCTTTGAATGATCATCTCCGGTCTTTTTTATTATTTCATTCATGGTGATTCATCGGCGAGAGTTGGGAACGGTGTCATTGGGGTTATATTTTTCCTTTGACATATCGCTATCTTTTCCGTAGAAAGGTTGGCCGGAAACGGCAAGAGTCAACCGAAGAGCATTTCTGGAACACTGGAGACATTCGTTACCACAATTAAGGATGAGCCATTATGAGCCTGACAAAGATTGACATTGTCGAATCCATTTACGAGAAACTTGGTATGCCCAAGAAAGACTGCTCCCGTATCGTTGAAAGCGTCTTCGACATTATCAAATCCGAATTTGAAAAGGGCAGCCAGGTAAATATATCCGGATTCGGAAAATGGTCGGTCAAGGCCAAGAAGAAGCGGAAAGGACGGAATCCTCAGACTGGGGAGCCTTTGACCATCGATGCGCGGAAAGTGGTCACGTTTAAGCCATCTCTTGTGCTGCGCGCTAAGGTAAATGAATGAAAGAGAGGCGGTGCGAGTCGTCGAGCACTGGCTTGAGCTGGCGGGTGCTGTTCAGGAGAGAATGACTGCCGACCCGGCCTTGACGCTGTTGCAGGCAGTTGAGCAAGTCCGGACAGAGTTGGGGCTTGCTGTGGGTACAGATCCACTTGGCAATTATATCACCGGAAATAACCTTGCGCTGCACACCATGGCACAGGAGATTCCAAATACACAGGGGACAACCCTATGAAAGATCAATCCAATACAAAGCAGGCGCTGATCGAGGAACTGGTTTCTCTGAGACAAAGGATTTCGGAGCTGGAGCGATCGGAATCAGGGCGCAAGCGGGCGGAGGAGGCGCTGCAGGAGAGCGAGGAGAGATACCGAAATCTCTTTGAGACTGCCAACGAAGCCATTTTTGTGGCTCAGGATGGAAAACTGGTATTTCTCAATCCGATGACTGCCATGATGATCGGCTATTCCAGAGAGGAAACCGCGGCAAAGCCATTTATTGAGTTCATTCACCCGGATGACCGGGATATGGTTATCGACCGGCATGTCAGGCGAATGAAGGGCGATGAGCCTCCTTACATCTATTCTTTTCGGATTATCCATCGCGACGGCAACGTCAAGTGGGTAGAACTGAATACTGTCTTGATGAACTGGGAAGGGAAGCCAGCCACCTTGAACTTCATTAGCGACATTACCGAACGCAAGCAGACAGATGATGCGCTGAGGGAGAGCGAAAATAGATATCGTGATCTCAGTATTGTCGATGATCTCACCCAGCTCTACAATTCCCGACATTTTTATCATCAGCTCAAAATGGAGATCGAGCGAGCGGACCGCTACGGACAGCCTTTGACCCTTCTGCTTTTAGATCTCGATGACTTCAAACAGTTCAACGATGCTTACGGCCATATCGAGGGAGATCAGGTCTTGTTGCGACTCGGCCAGGTAGTGAAACGATGCCTACGCCAGACAGATTCCGCATATCGTTACGGTGGCGAAGAATTCACCGTTCTCCTGCCTATGACCACAGGCAGAAACTGTGTCGTGACGGCGGAAAGAATCCGGATGGAATTCAAGAAAGAGATTTTTTCGCCTGGGCCGGGTCAGGACGTCCATGTGACGGTGAGCATCGGTGTTGCGCAATACAAGCCGCAGGAGGACATGAAGGCCTTCGTCCACCGGGTTGACCAGCTCATGTACCTGGGGAAAAAGAACGGGAAAGACAGGGTTTGTTGTGAGTCGTAGCCGAAGTTCAAAAGGTAATCCTCACATCGATCCCTTACTGAGACTGAGGATAAGGTGGAGACCGCATGCGCTTCCTGAACTCAACGTTCTGGTAAAGCCTGTCAATGCTCATCGATGATCACGGAAAATAGCTGTAAGGGGTAGCAATAGGGTAGCAATGAAAAAAACGAGGTGTCAAACAATATTTCTAACTCATTGATTTAACTGGTGCCCCTGGCGTGATTCGAACACGCGGCCTGCGGATTAGGAATCCGTCGCTCTATCCGTCTGAGCTACAGGGGCAATCCGATGAGAGACGGCCCGTCTAACACGCTTTGCGGAGAGTGTCAATATTTGATCTCCCCGCCAACGAATCCGGGAGGCCGGCGGCCTGATGATGTCAACCCATCCGTCGGTCCCGTTTTTCCAACCCGTACCGGGCCGCCCCTTGGTCAACGGGAAACCGCCCCGTTTATCCTCTTCAGGATGATGCGGGGGTTGACTCCGTAAACTTTCACCGGGTAGCGAAGAAGGTTCTTCGTGAAGATCTCGTTGGCCGGATGGCGGTAGTTGCTCGATGAGACCCCGAATACCGCCATAGTCCGGGGCTCGAAGAGGGGTTTGAGATCCATGAGGATCTCCTTTTTTTGTGGGTCGCCTCAGCGGCCGTCCGGCTCAAAGAGGGCCTCGACGAACTCCTCGGCCCGGAAGAAGTGAAGGTCGTCCAACTGTTCTCCGACGCCGATGTAGCGGAGAGGAATCCCCAGCTCTTTTGCAATCCGGACGACGACGCCCCCCTTTGAAGTTCCGTCCAACTTCGTCAGGATGAGGCCCGTGACGCCGATCTCGTCCCTGAACATCTTCGCCTGAGCAATTGCGTTCTGGCCGGTCGTCGCGTCGAGGACGAGAAGGACCTCATGCGGCGCGCCGGGGAGTTCGCGCCCCATGATCCGCTTCATTTTCTTGAGCTCCTCCATCAGGTTTACTTTCGTATGGAGGCGGCCTGCCGTGTCGATGATGAGCACGCCGGGAGGGCCGGCCTTGGCGGCGCGGATCGCGTCGAAGACGACGGCGGCGGGATCGGCGTTGGCGGCCTGCCGGATCAGCGGGACATTCACCCGTTTTGCCCAGACCTCCAACTGCTCGATGGCCGCCGCCCTGAACGTGTCGGCGGCGACGAGCGTCACCGCGCGGCCCTCCTCCTTCAGGTTGCGGGCGAGTTTGCCGATGGTCGTGGTCTTCCCCGTGCCGTTCACCCCGACGACCATGATCGTGTAGGTCTTGTCCGTTGGGATCTTCAGCGGCGCCTCGTTCCTAAGCAGGATCTCCCGCATCGTCTCCCGGAGGACCTTTTTGAGGACTTCGGGACTGGCGAGCTCCTTGCGTTTCACCTTTTCCTTCAATGATTCGATGAGTTCAGCGGTGAACGCCGGTCCCACATCCGCCGCGATGAGCGCCTCTTCCAACTCGTCGAAGAGCGCCTGATCGATCTCCTTGCTTCCGAGGAGGATGTCGTCGACGTCCGTCAGAAGGAGCTTCCGGGTTTTGGCAAGCCCCGTTTTCAGGCGGTCGAAAAATCCCCTTTTGCCGTTTTCCGTTTCCATGCATCCGTTCCTGAAATGGGGTTGTACCGGCGCCGATCCGTTCAAGCGGGACGTGCGCGCCGGCGCGGGTTTTTTTATAATGCTTTTTGATAGCAAATGTAAAGAAAGAAAGGAGAACTCAGTTGAGGCTCACGGATACCAGCGTGGAGACCCCCTGCTTCAGGATCGTGACGCCGTAGAGGCTGTCCACGATTTCCATCGATTTTTTGTTGTGGGTGATCATCAGGATCTGGGATTGGGCCGCGGTATCCTTCACCAGGCGGCTGAAAAGCGCGATGTTCGTGTCGTCGAGCGCCGCATCAACCTCGTCCAGCAGAACGAAGGGTACGGGGCGGTAGAGCAGGATCGAGAAGATCAACGCGATCGCCGACAGAGACTTTTCGCCGCCGGAGAGGAGCGAGACGCTCTGCGTCCGTTTCCCCGGGATCCGGATCTCGATGTCCACGCCCGTTTCGAGGAGATCGTTCTCGTCGGTCAGGCTGAGTACAGCCCGGCCGCCGGGGAAGAGGCGGGAGAAGACCTGCTGGAAGCACTGGTTGACCCCCGCGAAGGTTTCGGCGAACCGCTGCCGGGAGATGGTGTTGATCCGGGTGATCGTCTTCTGGAGCGTATCCAGGGAGGCGTTCAGGTCGGCAATCTGGCCGGTGAGAAATTCGAAGCGGGTCTTCAGCTCTTCGTGCTCGGAAAGGGCGAGGAGGTTGACCTCACCGAAATTCTCGACGGCCCGCCGGTCCCGTTCGAACCGGTCGGCAAGCGCCGCCAGAGCCTCCTCCTCGAGCGGATGGAATTTCGGGAGGAGCTGCGCGAGGTCCGCGCCGTACTTCTCCCGGATATTCCGCTGGAGGTTCTCCATCTGCAGCACAATCTCCCGGGCGGCGACCTCCAGTTCGGTCCCTTCGCGGAGCTGTCCGTCGAGGACCTTCTTGATCTCCCGGATCTCCGCCTCCCACGCGCGGAGGAGGGCCTCCTTCTGCTGCTGGGCGTCCCGCTTTCCGGAGAGGGTCTTTTCTATGGTTTCGCATTCGGCGTAGAGGCCTTTGAGCGCCTCTTCCTCAGCGGCGATCTGACCGGCAAGCGTCTGCGCTTCGCGTTCACAGGTCTCCGCGTCGGCCGTCCGGGCGGCGATCTCGCGGGAGTGGTCGACAAGCGAGTCTTCCAGACGGGCCAGCGTCCTCCGGTCGGCCTCCCGCTTTTCTTCGAGGGAGGCCAGGCGGACTTTCCGTTCGGTGAGGGCGTGCTCCCGCTCTTCCAGATCTGCCCGGAGCGCATCCCCCCGCTCCCGGTCGCCTGCCATCGCCCCGTTGAGCGCCGCCTCTTTGCCTTCGATGGCCTTCATCTCCGCCTCGTGCCGTGCGATCTTCCCCCGGGCGTCGGCGGCCTCCGCGGCGAGGTTTTCCCGATTGAAATGGAGGACCTTGAGCCGCTCCCCGACCTGGCGCAATTCGCCTTCGTACCGTTCGACGTCCTTTCGGAGGCCGTTGATCCGGAGTTCCGTGAGGTGGACCTGGGAACGGAGCCGGAGGAGCTCTTCGTCCCACTGGGCGATCAGGGCGGCGGCTTTTTTCCGGCCTTCCTGCTCCTGCTGGAGTTCGGCCTGGAGCTTTGCAACCTCTTCGGTAAGCTCGGCGATTTCACGCCGGTTGCGCAGCAGGCTCCGGTCGTTGCCGTTGCCGCTCCCGCCCGTCAGGATGCCGCTCGGACTGATGATGTCCCCCTCCGGTGTGACGAAGGTGCCGCAGAAGCCGTTCTGCCGCCAGAGGGAGATGCCGCTCCCGAGGTTCGGGATCAGAAGGACGTCGCCCAACAGTTCGTTGACGATCGCCCGGCAATCCTCCCGGACCGTGATCCGTTCGATCAGCGGGACCGCATCCCGGAGATGTTCGTGCACTGCGAGGGAGGCGCCGGAGGCGTGGGGTCGGATCTCCAGAGGGACGAAACTTCCGCGGCCGAGGGAGGCGCTTTTCAGGTAGTCGATCGCCCGGACGCCGTCCGCCTGATCCTTCACCACGACGTACTGGAGCTTCTCCCCGAGGACCGCCTCTACTGCCGTTTCGTACTCCCTTGGGACGCGGATGTGGTCGGCGACGAGGCCCAGGAAGAGCTCGCGGGAGAGACCCGGCCGGCCGGACCCCTTGCCGCCTGTCATCAGGGACTTGACACCCTCGTTGCATCCGGCGTAGCTCTCTTCGAATTCCCTGAGAGAGGCGAGTCTCGCCGCCTTCCGGCTGTTCTCTTCGCGGAGCCCGGCGATCTTTTCCTCGGCCTCCGCCAGATCCCCACGGGCGCGTTCCAACTCGTCGGCGATCTCCTCCCGCCTCTGTCCGAGTTCCGCAAAAACCTCCTCGTCGACGGCCAGCCCGGAGCTTAGTCTTTCCAGCGTGCGGCGGAGTTCCGCCGACCGCTTCCCGGTTTCCTCGATCTCCCGGACCTCCTTGGCCTCCCGTTTCCCGAAGTCTTCGACCATCCGGGCAAGGCCGACGACCATGTTTTTCAGCTTGGCCTTTTCGGAGACGATATCGATGTACCGGACCTTCTTTTCCTCGAGGGCCTGCCGGCAGGTCCGGTCCATCCGCCGGAGTTCTTCGAGGGCCTGCGCCCCCTCGGCGACCTCCTTCCGGAGCGTCCCGACCCTCTCTTCCGCCTCGGCCGCGGCGGCCCGGAGGGAGGCGATTTCGCCGTCGGTCTCGCCCTCGCGCCGTTTCAGGGCCTCGCCTTCCGCAAGGTCCTTCGCCCGTCTCGCGGCAAGATCGGCGATTTTCCGCCGGGAGAATTCGATCCCCTGTTCCTTGATATTGATAGCGTTTTTCGTGCCGTAGCGTTTTTCCTGGTGGGCCGAGATCAGCCCTTCGTTTTCGAGGGCCTCCGCCTTCAGTTTCTCCAGGGCGGCCTCGATGGACTGCAGGCGTGTCCGGACCTCCGTCTCCCGGTTTTGGAGCGCCTGTTTCTCCTCTTCCCGGGAGGCAAGGCAGGCGGACAGGTCGGCGCAGGTCTGGAGGGCGGCGGTAAGCTCGGCCTCTTTGAGGGACTGCTTCAAAGCCTTGTACTGCTCCGCCTTCTTCGCCTGGCGGGAGATCGAGTTGAGTTGGGTCTTCACCTCGCGGAGGATGTCGTTCAGGCGGACCATGTTCTCCCGGGTCGCCTCCATCTTCCGGACCGCGGACTCCTTCCGGCTCTTGTATTTGGAGATGCCGGCCGCCTCTTCGATGAACTGCCGCCGATCTTCCGGCTTCGCCTCGACAAGGGAGGCGACGCTGCCCTGCTCGACAAGGGAGTAGGTCCGGGCGCCGACCCCCGTGCCCATGAAGAATTCCCGGACGTCCAGCAGGCGGCACGGAATCTTGTTGATCGTGTATTCGCTCTCCCCGTCGCGAAAGAGGCGACGGGCGATCATCATCTCGCTGCATTCCGCGTAATTGCCGGGGAACTGCTGCCCGTCCGCCGTGAGGATCATGGAGACCTCGGCCATGCCGACAGGGGCGGCCTCCTCCGAGCCGTTGAAGATCACGTCGTCCATCTTCTTCCCGCGGAGGGTCTTGACCCGCTGCTCGCCCATGACCCAGCGGATTGCGTCGGCGATGTTGCTCTTGCCGCAGCCGTTGGGGCCGACAATGCCGCTGATCCCGGGGGAGAAATCGACGACAACCTTCTCCCTGAAGGATTTGAAACCGGTAATTTCGAGTCTTTTTAGCCTCATCTTCTTTTAAATCCGTTAGATAGCTAATTTTGAGTGGATTCTATCAGAAGAAAATGGATTTGTAAAGAAAAAATACAATCCGCTGTGGGGATCGTGGGGGAGAACCACAATATATGGTGGAGGGGAGGGGGAAAATGGGATGGCAGGTAGCCGGCGCGCTGCCGAAAGAGAGATGGTTTGTCCCGAACTCACGGGGCGTCGCGGGTCACCTCGCAGGAAGACTATTGAAGGGCAATATTAGGGCAGTTTCTTGAATCCAGCCTGGATGAAATGCTGATCGAAAGCCAGGGCGGCCTCGATTTTCATTTCCTCCATCGTAACGAAGGAGGCACAGTCCGTCAGCGAATACATTTTGTCGGAATGCTTTTTAAAGTACTCCCAAGACGCATCAAACAATTTCTCGCTGACATGGACGATTTGCACCGAAGAGCTGCTTCACGTAGCGGCACCGCCATACAGATATCCATCATGGTGCTCGGAACCATCTGCGCTACCGCACTCAACAGGATCTGCCCCCAACCCCTGAATTGGATCGCGGGCCGGGCTGGGTTTCACAAGGATCACATCTTTGTCCTTCTGAATATCCACCTCACGGACATCGGGTAGCCAGTTTTTGGGAATCAAGACGCCTTGTTCTGTTACAACGATTCTCATGATGCTCACTCCTTGCTGAACCTTACTGACTGAAAAAACGATCTTTTGTCAAATATTATGTTCCGGCAGGTTGGAAAGTCAAGGAATATCCCTGAGGATTTTATTTGGATTTTTTTTGATTCACCCGTCCAACACCTCTCTTCTGATCGTCATCCCGTTCCTTTCCGTCGCCTGACCCCACTCGATCAGCCTGAGATGCGGGCGGTCGGGAATTCCCCCTCCGGGGAATGCAGGGGGGACGGGAAAGATGCAAGGGGCGTGACGGCCATCCGTCAGGTGGCCGGCGCGCACCTTGCGTACCGCTTCCTTCATTGTTATCGATATAGAGCATCAAGGACAGGATAATCCAGACTTCCAAATACCTAATGTTCAGGGCGGCTGATCGGGCCAGATCATTGAATTCGAAATGTGGAGGCTCTTAGCTGCTGATCATTTTTTCATGGATGGGACATCCTCTTTCATAATAATTCATGAATTATTTATGTTCCTTGGGCCACATAGCCAGTGCATACTCTAATTGTACATGATCCTTCTTTGTCCACCAACTGTATGGGTACTTACCCTTCTGTTTTATAGTGCCAATCACACCATTCCATGAACAAATTTTGGACGTGTCCTCACTTGGATCAAGTATTAGAAATCGGCATAGCTTTTTTTCTTTACCCTGCCTCTCACATTCACGGCCTATGACAAGAACCCAATGTCCCTCACCTTTGAAAGATAAAATAAGCAACACAGGATGATTATCAATAATATTCTGATCAATGAACTCAATGAGATCAGGTCCTTTGCTTTTTTCTCCCTGAAAATCGATCTGCCCGGGGCAGTATTCATCAATCGCTGTAAACATTTGATCTAAATTGGTCCCTTGTTTGACAAGCGGACCCAATTCGCCAAAGTACTCGAAGAGCCTTCCGATCTTGGACTTTGGGCCGAAAGTATAAAATGCGCGTGCATCATCGTAACGGACAACACCACAGATTATGAGAGCCATCATGAGGCTATACAATCCGCATGCCCCATCCATTGATCCCTGCATGAGATGAACTGGTTGCCATCCCTTCGCACCTTTAGGTACTTTAGGACCTTCATTGGTCGTATCGATCGGGCTAATAACCATGATTTCCGTTGAACCGACCCTTAGCATTGTAATTCCTCCTCTCATCTAAGATATTGGAAAGAATTTCACTTGTTAGATCTTATCCTACTTGAATTCCTACCGCAAGTTCGAATGTAATGCGGTTTATTGCACCGCTTCCTGCCGTTTTACCCACCTCTTCACATCCGCCAGAAAATCCTTCTTGAATTCTTCCGGTCCCAAGATCACGATATGGGGGATCCAGGATTTGAGGATGTTCCGGATCGCCTCGTACTGGCCCATCCGGAAGGAGACGACAAGCGACCCGTCCGGCCGTTCCTCCCGAATCTCTTGGGTTGGGAACATCTTCCGGCGCTTGAAATAGTGGCTGACCTGGGCGTCGATCAGAACGGTGACCTCCAGGTTTCTCTCCTCGGTAAACCAGATATTCGCACTGCATTAAGGGTTGCGCTCAATTTTCAGCGGAATACCTATTCCAAGATGGCTGCGAACTTCCGACAAGTCCTGCCTGTTTTCGTCATACTATAGCTTATCCCAGAGGAGCTCGCCGTCGTCGTAGGAGCGGGCGAGGAGCTCTTTTGCCCTATCCCAGTCGGGGACGGGGACGAGGATCTTCACCTCGCCCAGGCCGTCGACCGTGATCGCATAGATCATCCCGGCTGCCTC
>JAHIMW010000149.1 GCA_018896355.1 Pseudomonadota bacterium | reverse complement strand
GTGGAGATGGGTCGCTGGTTATCGTGGATGAAGGGGATAACCTGCTCAATACCCAAAATTCCTGGTTTTCCCGTGGAGAGACGCAGGACAAGGGCTGGCTGAATCAGCTCCTTGAAGAACCGGGGGCCAGAATGATCTGGATTACAAACAGCATCTCCAACATTGAAGATTCTGTGATGCGCCGTTTTGCCTTCAGCGTCCATTTCCGGGCGTTCAACCGGCGGCAGCGGATCAGCTTGTGGGAATCGGTGCTCCGGCGTCACCGCGTCAAGAGATTTTTCGATACTGAGGAAATCAATAGACTGTCCTTTCGCTATCCCGTCAGCGCGGGCATTATTGATTTATCCATCCGGAAGGCTCTGGAAACTTCAAAGTCCGGACAAGTTGCTTTTAAAGAGATCGTGACGATGAACCTGGATGCCCACATTACGCTCATCAACGACGGTGTGAAGCCGCAGGCGAAGGAAAAAATTGAGGAGAATTATTCCATTGATGGACTCCATGTTGAAGGAGATTTACCGGCCATCATGGAACACCTGGAAGAGTTTGACCGCTGCCTCCGTCGTCCCGATCAGCGTGCAATCAGAAATTTCAATCTCCTTTTCTACGGGCCGCCCGGCGCCGGAAAGAGTGAACTTGCGCGGTACATTGCCGGTCATCTGGATAGAGAACTTATGGTCAAGCGGGTCAGTGACGTTGTCAGCCCTTATGTTGGCGAAACGGAACAAAATATCAGCCGGGCCTTTTCCGAGGCGGAGGATGCGGAGGCAGTGCTGGTCATCGACGAGGCGGATTCGTTTCTTTTCAGCCGCAGCCGGGCGATCCGGTCCTGGGAGATCAGCCATACCAATGAGTTTCTCACCCAGATGGAGCGATTTCGGGGCATCCTGATCTGCACGACCAACCGCTTTGAAGACCTGGACCAAGCCTCCGTCCGCCGGTTCAACTATAAAATCGGTTTCCGTTGCCTGAAACCGGAAGGTAATGTCATCTTTTACAAAAAGATGCTTTCTCCGCTAACGGAGATACCACTGAATAAGGAAGGAGAAGAGATGCTTGAAAATATCGGCGATCTGACACCGGGAGACTTCCGGGTGGTCCGGGACCGGTTTGCGATCTTTCCGCCGGAAAGAGTGACCCACGTTATGATGGTTCAGGCCCTTCGGGAAGAAGCGCAGATCAAGAAATTGCAGGAAGGGAAGAAACCCCTCGGTTTTATGCGGCCTAACTCATGAAAGAACTTGAAAAATCATTTACAAAAGGAGGAAAGTATGGACACGATCATTATGTTGGTTATTCTGGGAACAAGCGTCTGGGTGCTCTTCGACGCCCGTTCTATCGGCGTAAAGAAGGGTATGGTCAAGGGGTTGGCGAATATGGGACCCTGGGGTTGGTTCTTTGTGACCCTCTTTCTGTGGATCGTCGGCTTCCCTGCTTACCTCGCCATGCGGGGGAAGTACAAGAAGATCAAGCAGCAATCCGGTTTATAGTTTTATTCATTTGATTATGTCTGTGCAGCGGGGGGGTCACATGGAGGAAGGTGTTCATTTTGTTGGCGCCGGCGACGATGGGAACAGGACAGCCATTGAATTATCCAGGATTTACGAAAGCTTGGGCGATGACTTTTTTGATGAGGAATATGATGATCCTCAGCGCCATCTCCGCATTCATACATTTCCATTCACTGAAATGGCTTGTTTCGATGGGGGAGATCATTCCATCATCCTGGCCGGTTCAGTCGATGATCCTTGCTGGCAAGAGGCCCGAAAGGCTTTGCATGAGAGCAGGCCTTATTTGATGGCTACAATTGGGATCGATCATGAGCGAGGAATTTGCCCTGAAACATTTCAGCCCTTCCCTGACGAATGCCTTGTCTTTCCTGGCCCGTCACCTTTTGACCCGGTCGAGGTGGCGCAACTGGCTTTGCAGATCTTTTTCATCCACACACCCTGGAACGTGAACAGTAGAGGGTCACTGATCGGTTATGACCTTGCCGATACAAAGCAATTATTCGCAGGAAAAGTTACAAAGGTTGGGAAAATGTCATCGGATCAAGACCATTATCGGCAAAACTTCTCAAAGTTTCTCAGCGAAAACAAGGCAGATCTTAGCCGGGCGCAGGGAATCCTGATGTCCTTCTGGGGTCGGGACGACGTGTTGTCTATTCCGAAAGCAAACGAGCTTTGGGAAGAAACGGAACATCTTCTCATGCCCGATGCTCATAAGGCGTTTACGTTTCATATCCTGCCCGAAGATGGACCGGATTTCATGACAACACTATTTCTTGCACTGTAAGGCCATGTCCAGCAGAGATGAATAAACGACGCAAACTGATTAAAAGGGGGTAAAATCGATGAGAACAATCAAGTCAAAAGAAGATGGGAACGTATTATCCGCAAAATCCGCAAAAAAGAAGCCGAGTAATTATCTCAGTAAATCTCTTTATATCCGCGGTCTGCAATGCCACAAGTCTTTATATTTAGAAAAGTTCCACCGCGATTTAAAGGAGGAGACCGCTGCCGAAGCACAGGAACGTTTCGATATCGGCAACATGGTGGGAGAATCAGCAAGGGGCCTTTTCCCCGATGGTGTTCTTGTCCCGTATATTGAAACTGAAAATGGTGTCGCGGAGCAGTTGCGCCTTACCAGTGAGGCTATGAAAAAAGGATCCAAGGTAATCTACGAGGCATCATTTCAGTACGATGGGATTTTCGTTAAGGTTGACATTCTGCACAAGGGAAGTCGGGGATGGGAAATTTACGAGGTTAAGGCAGGAACAAAACTCGATCCTGTCTATGTGGATGACGCAGCCCTCCAGTATTACATTCTTACCGGCGCAGGGATTAAAGTCGGCAAGGCATTCATATCCCACATTAACGGCGGGTATGTCAGAAAAGGGGCACTGGACGTTCAAAAGCTCTTTACCAGTGAGGATATTACCAAACAGGTAAAAGAGAAACAGCTTTTTGTCATCGAACAGTTGAAGAAACAACGGCGGATGCTCAAGGGAAAGCTTCCGAAGATCGACATCGGCCCCCACTGTTCTGACCCTTATGAATGTGACTTCTGTGACCATTGCTGGAAACACATCCCTGATGACTCTGTATTTGATCTGTACGGCAAAGGCGTAAATCCCTTTGATCTCTATGCTCAGGCAATAATAAAACAGAAGGATATCCCTCTTGACCTGCTGAATAGGGCACAGCGCCAACAGGTCGTGGCGACCGCAAAGAAGCAAAACGCCGTTGATAAGAAAAAGATCAGGGAGTTTCTCAAAACGCTTTCATACCCCCTCTACTTTCTTGACTTCGAGACATTCATGAGCGCCATTCCTCTTTACGATGGCGTTAAACCTTATCAACAAGTTCCTTTCCAGTATTCGTTGCACTACCAGAACAAGAAAGGTGGGAAACTTTACCATACAGAATTCCTGGCTAACTCTGGAATTGACCCGCGAAAGCCGCTCTTAGAGAAAATGCTGACCGAGATTCCGGATGACGTCTGCATCCTGACCTACAACATGACATTTGAAAAAAGGGTGCTCACGGAATTGTCCACTCAGTTTCCCAAGCACAAGAAGGCAATCGAAAAATGGACAGATAACATGCAAGACCTGATGGTGCCTTTCCGTCAGAGGGATGTCTACTTTTGGAAGTTTAAAGGATCGTATTCCATCAAAAATGTACTGCCGGTCCTGGTACCGCAACTTTCCTATGAAGATCTGGAGATTGCCGACGGTGGTGCGGCGATGGATGCCTACCATCAAATGGGCGCAGCGAAGGACAATCCTGAAGAGTTGGCGAAAATACGGGAGAATCTGCTTGCCTACTGTAAATTGGATACACTGGCAATGGTGCGGATTCTGGAGACTCTTGGTGAATTGATTTGAGGTTATGAGATGATCAAACCCTTACTGCCCAAAGAGCCGCATTTGAAAACCGACATGATCCGTGTAGCAACGGTCGTCGTCGCTTCAGATGGAAATTATGACAACCGAAGCAGGTTCGCGCTCATGCGCGAGGTGGTAAGAGAAGCTGCTGGAACAGCCGACGTGCTCATTTTCCCCGCCGGCTACTCTACGACGAAAGGCCGACCATCAACCCGCCTCGAATCCTTTGCTGAACAGACGCGTGAAATGATCACATCGGCGAAACACGAGATGATCGTGTGCTTCGGGATAGACGGACGAGACACCAAGGATCAGATAGCCGTTGCCGTCGGGTCTCGCGGCGTGCTTGCAATTGGCAGGAAGTTTCAGCCAACGGCGGAAGAAGTTGACTTCATCGATGCCGCTACCGACCCATTTATTGGTGAGGGCCAGTATCCAAGGATGTTTACGATATCTGGAAAATGTGCGTTTCTGGCCGTATGCTACGACGGCTTTGGGATTAGGCAGAGATCCTTGGATAACCCAGGTATCGACTTCGTGTTGAACCTCGTGCACAAGTTCAATCCGAAGGGTGAAAATAGCTCTAGTGAGGTATTCTTCGCGAAGCATGGCTTTGCCGGCGCTTCAAAGGAGTGGGGCTGCCCAACATTTGGCGCAGCAGTTTTCTTCAACAGGCCCATCCCGCGGAGATGGCCCACTGGGGTACTCTGGAATCAAGGTAAAAAGGAAGTAAAAAGTTGGAAGTATACAGACAATCCACTGGAACCTTCGCAGGAATTCGATGTTGATAACGCAACAGTGAAGGCGCTTGTAAGAGTTTATCACCTGTGAGATGTATAGAAAAATTTTAGTCACTTCATCGGCACGGGCCGACCATCAGCGATCATCGTCGGGATCCATCTTCAACGTCTTGCGGATCTCCCGCCAGAGGAGCTCCTTCCCCTCGCCTGTTTTCGCAGAGAAGGCCATGAGCGCCGGTTCCGGAGAAAAGCTGATTCTCTCTCCGATCCGGCGCCGCCGGTTCGCTAACTCATTCCTCGACACCTTGTCCGTCTTCGTCAGGCAGATGAGGAAACGGATGCGGTAAAATTGCAGCCACTCAATGAGTTGCAGGTCCTCCCCCGACGGATCCCGCCGGACGTCGAGAATCACAACGACGAGCCGCAGGGTGTCGCGCTCCCGCAGGTAGGTCTCGACCATCGGCCCCCACTGTTTCCGGACCGCCTCGGGGACCTTCGCATACCCGTATCCGGGCAGATCGATGAAGGCGAACCGTTCGTTGACGCGGAAGAAATTGATCTCCTGCGTCCGCCCCGGCGTGTTGCTGGTCCGGGCGAGCCTCTTCCGGTTCAGGAGCGTGTTGATGAGGGAGGATTTCCCCACGTTTGATCGTCCGGCAAAGGCGATCTCGGGAAGCCCGGCGGGCGGATAATGGGCCGGTTCTTTCGCGGAGAGCACAAACTCGGCGGACAGAATTTTCATAATCGGCAACCTCTTGCAAGGGCGTCAAAAAAGCTCCCCTGAAAAGACGCCGTGCTTCTCAGGGGAGCAAAGATTGGAAGGTGTCAGAGCAGATCGTAAGCCGAATTCTGTTCCGCCTCCCGGTCGCCCGGGGGACGGCGATGATCATTCCTCTGGGACGGCCGTTGCCGGCCGCCTCAAGCGACACAACCCGAGAACATGGGGGCGGGCCGCCCCGTTCTCCTATTTGGTCTTGCTCCGGATGGGGTTTACCAAGCTTTCCCGGTCACCCGGGAAACTGGTGAGCTCTTACCTCGCCTTTTCACCCTTACCCCTCTTGAAGCGGAGGGGCGGTATCTTTTCTGTGGCACTTTCCTTAGGGTTGCCCCCAGTCGCCGTTAGCGACCATCCTGCCCTGTGGAGTTCGGACTTTCCTCCGCTCCGGTTCCCCGGATCGGCGATCATCCGCTCTGCTCCGACACCCTTATTCTCCAACATCTCTTTTCAATGATCCCTTCATCCTTGATCCTTCATCCTTCATCCTTCATCCTTCATCCTCATCCGTTCCGGTTTTCCCAGTAGATGATCCGGTTGCAGTTCGGACAGGTGGTCAGCATCATCGATTTTTGCAATTCATTGTACAACTGGGGAGGGATGGACATGTGACAACCGTTGCAAACCTCCTTCCAAACCGCAACCACCGCTACGCCGCGCCCGGCGCTTTTGATCTGTTCGTATTTCCGGAGGAGTTCGGCAGGGATCTCCTTTTTCAGTTCACTGCCCTTCCGGACGCAGACATTCAGTTCCCCCGCAAGGGAGCTCAGCTCCGCCTCCAGCCTCGCCTTCTCCTCTTCATAGCGCCGGCGACGGGCTTCCAGTTCCCCCTCGCCGGTCTTCAGCGCGGTTTCGAGATGGTCGAGCTCATCGAGGAGGGAGATCATCTCATCCTCCAGGCGGCTGTTCTTTGCCTCGGAAGCTTCGATCTCTTTCAGCATCGACTGATACTCTTTGTTCGTCTTGACCTCAAAGAGCCTCTCCCTCGTCCGTTTCAGCGCCTCCTGCCCCGCGAGCAACTGAACGTCCTTCTCGCGCCTGCGTTTTCGCAAGCTTTCCAGTTGTTCCCGCTCCGTATCCACAATCGCCGAGAATGACTTGAATTCCTCCTCCAGAGTTTTTATCCGGACCGGAAGGTCCTTCTTCTTTGCCTGAATTCGGCCTGCCGCCGATTCCATCTTCTGCAGTTCGATCAGGCGTGCCAGCTCTTCTCTCAACCGCATCCCCCTTTCCTTCATTCTTGGGGCGTCCCGAAAAAAAAATGCACCAGCCACTGGTGCATTTTACGAGGCTGCCCTTCTTCCCCGCTTTGTCGGTCCTGTGATCATCCATGAAAATTCGCGTCTCACGCAGTCCTTCTCCCCTTGTTCTTCATCCCTGGTGGGCCCACCTGGATTCGAACCAGGGACCGACCGGTTATGAGCCGGTGGCTCTACCAATTGAGCTATGGGCCCTTTCCGGGATGAATTAAGATTTGATCAACGGAAACCTATTAATACCCATCACCGGATCTTGTCAATATTTTATTTGCCCCCCCGGCTTCAGAAGACGTCGCCGCGACGGATTCCGTAGTTTTCGGGTGGCGCCCGATTCGATCTGCTTGGCCCTTTCCCGGCTAAGCTCCAGTGATTCGCGGGATTCTTCCGCCGAATAATTTCCGCGCTCGCTGATCCCGAAACGCATGCGGAGAACCTTTTCCTCCCGAGGCGTCAGGGTTGACAGGATCTTCCGGGTCTGTTCCGCCAGGTCCATATTGATCGTGGCCTCCGAAGGCGACATGATTTTTTTATCTTCAATAAAATCACCTAAATGGCTATCTTCCTCCTCCCCGATCGGGGTCTCCAGTGAAATGGGTTCTTTGGCGATTTTGAGGACCTTCCGGACCTTTTCCAGCGGGAACTCCATCTTGTTGGCAATCTCTTCCGGATTGGGCTCCCTCCCCAATTCCTGCACGAGATAGCGGGAGGTCCGGATCAGCTTGTTGATCGTCTCGATCATGTGCACCGGGATCCGGATGGTCCTTGCCTGATCGGCGATGGCGCGGGTGATCGCCTGGCGGATCCACCAGGTGGCATAGGTGGAAAATTTATAGCCCCGCTGGTATTCGAATTTATCGACTACCTTCATCAACCCGATATTCCCCTCCTGGATCAGATCCAGGAACTGGAGGCCCCGGTTCGTATATTTCTTCGCAATGCTCACGACAAGACGCAGATTCGCCTCCACCAGCTTTCTCTTCGCGATTTCCGCCTTTCTCTCCCCCGTCTGGATCGCCACCATGGCCTTCTTCAGCGCCGTCACGGAGAGTCCCGTTTCCTGGGCGATCCTCTTGAACCGGCGGTTGGCCTCCTGGACGATCCTCTCGCAGGACCTCAGTTTTCCGAGGGATACCCGCGCTTTTTTGGCCGCCTGCTCCGCGCTTCTGGCGGACTTGTGCATCTTCGCCCAAGCCTCTTCCAGTTGGGCCAGCGAAAGACCCGTCTCCTTCTTGCACCGGCGTACCGTTTCTTCCGCCTGCTCCACCTCGTTCAGATAAACGCGGAGATTGGCGACCATCCGGTCGATCTGTCGCTTGCTGAACCGGACCTTCCGGCAGGTCTTGACGATATTCAGCAGATTCTTGTCCAGGTCCCCTTTTAGTTTCTGCCTTTCCGGGGAGCTAAGCCCTTTCGAGTTCAGCTTCTTTCGAATCACATCGTTCTTGGCGTTATAGACCGTGACCTTGTCGAGCAGCTTGATCACCCGTTCTCGATGCATGTCTTCCTCGACGATGCCGTCTTCATCGTCGAGATTGTCCACGACGCTCTTCACGCGGATCTCCCCGCTCTTCAGTTGGGCGCCGATATCGACCACATCCTTTAGGGAGACGTTCACGCTGAAGACGGCCTCCATGCTCTCCTGGGCGCCCTCTTCG
>JAHIMW010000018.1 GCA_018896355.1 Pseudomonadota bacterium | reverse complement strand
TATCCATAGGCGCGCCGTGACGGGACCGACTCGCCCGACGCCGCGCACCTTATCAGAAGCACGGGAGGATTACAACCCTTTGGACCTTCGTTCGCATCGAAAAAACAGACCCCTGATCACGCTGGAGCGTGTCACGCTGCGCCTGGGATATCCGGCGCCGGATCGGCGTGGTCTCTCCCGAACTACAGCTCCGGTACCGGAAGCCGGTTCGCGTGCGGGATGTCGTCCTCTCCGGCTTCTTCGACTCGATCGGCCTCTACCGCCGACCCGACCGGGAGCAGGAGGCGATTGCCGACCGCTGGCTGGGAATCCTCGGGATGGCGGACCTCGCAGACCGGTTCTTCACCCGCACCTCTTACGGGGAAAAGCGGCTGGCGCTGATCGCCCGGGCGATGGTCAAGTCGCCGGAACTCCTCATCCTGGACGAACCCTGTCAGGGGCTGGATGGCGCCAACCGGGAGAAGGTGCTCGCGCTGATGCAAGGAATCGGGGACCGGACCGAAACGGGCCTCATCTACATCACGCACCACGAAGAGGAGATGATCCCCTGCATCGGTCACATCCTGAAGCCGGAGAAGAAGCAGCGCATGGTCACAGACGCGGATCCGGTTCCGGAATGTCCCCGGGAGGGCCCTCCGCAAGCAGGCGGCTGATATCGTCCGGCGCGAACGGAAGGCAGGTAAACAGCCGCGCCTCCAGCGCCTCCGTCTTCTCCCAGAGGAGGAGGATCGCCCGCTTCCGCTCCGGCGCCCGGCCGTACTTTTCGAGGATGTACCCCATCCGCTCGCCCAAAGGGACGATCCGGTCGTGGAGAACCCGCTTGTCCGCGTAGTTGACAACCTCCGCCTCGGTCGGGACCGCGGAGGCGAAATAGCGGTCCAGGCGAACATGCTGGCCGACGATGCGCCCCACCTCCGGGTAGCCGATTTCCGTTAGCAGTTGCGCCCCCGTCTCGGCATGGTCTTCCAGGGTCTGGAAACTCCGGGTCTTCGTGATATCGTGGAGGAGCGCCGCGGCCCGGATCAGATCCCGGTTCAGACCATCCGGTTTCAGATGATCGACGATAAGCAGGGAGACCCGGCAGACCTGCCGGGAATGGGCCACAATATTGTCCAGCATCCCCGTCCCGGAGACCAGCCGCCGGCATTCCACCTCGGACGGAATCCTGATCCGCTGTTCATTCATAAGGTCTTTCATAACAGATCAACCGCGGGATGGCCAGCGGATTTCAGCGGCATGCGCACCTCGCGAACGGACCATTTTTCTTTCGTTCCGACTTGTGGATTTTGATTTTAACTGGTATGGATTTCAAAAATATGGATCATGAAACAGGAGGCGATTATGGGAACGTTGCTCAGAACAACCATCGGTGATCTTTTGGATGAGGTGGCCTCACGATTCCCCGACCGGGAGGCGTTGATCGATCTTCCCCGGGGCCGGAGATATTCTTACCGGGAATTGTTGATCATCGTGAACCGGTTGGCCAGGGGATTCCTGAAACTCGGTATCCGAAAGGGAGAACACCTGGCCCTCTGGACGCCCAACCTATCCGAATCGATCATCACCGAGTTGGCCGCGGCGAAGACCGGCTCCGTCCTGATGACCCTGGATACGAACGCCCAGCCCCAGCAGCTTGAATATCTGCTCCGGCAGTCAGATTCCCAGACCCTCATCATGTCCGAAGGAACAAACGGTACGAAACACATCGAGATGATCCGCCGGCTCTGCGCGGAGGTAGATACCTCCGCGCCGGGGCAACTGGATTGTCACGCCCTGCCGGAATTGAGACGTCTCATCGTGATATCGGACCGGTCCTATCCGGGCATGCTGACATGGGAAGAAGTCCTGGAGGCGGGCGGGGACGTTTCCGAAAATCTGCTGTCGGAACGACAGCGCTCCTGCCATGCGGATGATGTCGCCACGCTGCTGTACACCTCCGGGACAACCGGGGCGCCAAAAGGGGTGATGTCGACCCACTTCGGAATGATCAACACCACCCTTGCCAGCGCAGAAAATCAGAAACTGACGGAAAAGGATCGGCTCTGTCTCTCCGTCCCCTTGTCCCACATGTTCGGCTGCATCTGTGTCGTATTGGCGGGAATGATCAAGGGGGCCGCCGTGGTCATCCCGTCGGAGGCCTTCGATCCGAAGAAGGTTCTGGAGGCGATCGCAGCGGAACGGTGCACCACGATTTATGGATCTCCCGGCGCCTTCATCGCGATGATGGAGGAGCCGGAATACAGGAAATTCAATCTCCAATCGCTGCGGACCGGGATCATGGGGGGCGCCCAATGTCCGCTGGAAGTGATGAAGAGGGTTGCAGGGGAGATGGGGGCAAGGGAGATCGTCATCGGTTACGGTCAGACGGAGGCCTCCTCCTGGATCACGATGACCCGGCCGGACGACCCCTTGGAATTGCGGGTCTCCACGGTCGGGAGACCCCTTCCCAACGTGGAGGTGAAGCTGATCGATCCGCTGAGCGGTCGGGAGGTTTCCACCGGCGCCGTCGGCGAGATTTGCGCCAGGGGGTTCAATATGAAGGGCTACTACAAGATGCCGGCCGCAACCGCCAATGCCGTCGATTCCGAGGGGTGGCTCCACACCGGAGATCTTGGAACGATGGACGCGGACGGTTATCTTCGAACAACCGGCAGAATGAAGGAGGTGATCGTCCGCGGAGGCGAGGCGATCTATCCCACCGAGATTGAAGAGATCCTCTTTAGCCACCCCAAAATCTCGAACGTTCAGATCTTCGGGGTTCCCAGCCAAACCTCGGGGGAGGAGGTGGCGGCGTGGATCAAGCTGGAAGAGGGGGCCTTGGCCACGGAGGAAGAAATTCTTCAATATTGCCGTGCGAAACTGCCCGCTTCCTGCGTGCCGCGATACATCAAATTTGTCAGGGAATTCCCGGTGACCCTGCTGGGCAAGGTCCAGAAGTTCCGAATGAGGGAGATCGCGATCAAGGAGTACGGACTGGAATAGGAGGAGAGAAAATGGGGTTTTGGAACAACATCTGCCGGTTGAATTTGCAGGATTTCAGACCGGGCATCCGGAGCGTGGCGGAGTTCGGCGACAGGCTGGTCATGGCCTGCATGGAGATCGGCCCGGGCAAGGAAGATGCCGGACATCAGCACCCCTTCGAACAATGCGGCGTCGTGGTTGCAGGAAGAATCGAAATGTTCATCGTAGACGAACGGCGCGTGCTGGAAGCAATGGAAACCTATTTCATCCCCGCCGGCGTGATTCACGGATGGAAAACCTTTGACATGCCGGCCAGGATTCTGGATGTCTCCGCGAAACCAAACTGACGCATACCCAGTTCCCCTTGACATGTCGGCGCCTTCTTTCTATAGCTCCCATTTAAGAAAAACGGTTTCCACAGAATAAGGACCATTGAATTGAGATCCTCTTCCGCAGCAATCCATACCGAGGGCAAAATCCCCCATAAAACCGGCCTGCTGGCGCTGGGTATTTCGGCGCTGGGAGTGGTGTACGGCGATATAGGCACGAGCCCACTCTATGCTTTGAAAGAGACATTCTTCGGGGCGCACCCGCTGGCGCGCAACCTGGAGAACGTCTTGGGCGTCCTCTCCCTCGTCTTCTGGACACTGCTGCTCATCGTAGGCGTCAAGTATGTACTGCTGGTTCTGCGCGCCGACTTTCACGGCGAGGGGGGCATCTTCGCCCTGCTCGGGATCATCCGAAACAAACAGCCGCAAAACGGTAAACCCACGAGGCTCCTTTTGATCCTCACCACTGCCGTGATGATCGGCGCGGCCGCTCTTTACGGCGACGCCGTCATCTATTCAGTAGTCGTTTTGGCCATGATGGCCACAGTGATTGCCTCGCAGGCCCTGATTTCCGGCGCCTACAGCATGACCCGGCAGGGCATTGCCCTGGGTTTTTTCCCGCGTCTGCAGATCATCTCCACGTCGGCCGAAATTGAAGGTCAACTCTATATCCCGGCGGTGAACTGGCTCCTCCTCACCGGCTGCATGCTCTTGGTGATCGGCTTTAAGACTTCGAGCGCGCTGGCCGCAGCGTACGGTCTTGCGGTGACGGGGACAATGGCCATTACATCGTTCATCTTCTATTTCGTGGCGCAGAGCTGGGGCTGGAAAAGGTATTGGATCGGTCCGGTATGCCTTGGGTTTCTCTTCATAGACCTCTCCTACTTTTTGGCAAATACCCTGAAGTTCTTTGACGGCGGTTATGTCCCAATCATGATCGCTCTCTGCATCTTTTCCCTGATGCAGACCTGGCAGTGGGGCCGCGCCCAGTTGGCGGATGCCTTCTCCAGTTTTCTAAAAATCCCCTTACGGCGCTACCTGGAGTTGAAGCAGCAAATTATGGACAGTCCGCATTTGCGTACCATGTTTGGAATGCGCAGCCTGTCCCAGGTGGAAAGGGCGATCGTTTTTCTGACGTCACGGCCTGTGCGGTCGCCGGACGACCCGTGTCCGATAGGCCTGCGAATCTATATCCGGCGGAACGGCGCCATACCCAAGCACGTCATTCTGCTGAACGTCGCTCATGTCCACCAACCGGTCGTGCCCGACGAGAACCGCTATGATGTAATCCCTCTCGGCGCGAACATCGTGGCGATCAATGCCCGTTACGGTTACATGCAGCGCCCCGACGTACCTTCCCTGCTGCGGACACTCAAGAATAAAAAACTCATCAAGATCAATGAGAATCGATGGACCATCCAGGTCGGAGTAGAGGAGATTTTAATCGACCCGTCGCTGCGGTTCTTCCGACGTCTTATGCTCCGCTTTTTCATTTTCATCATGCGTTTCACGAACTCGGCCGATCGCTACTTCGGTTTACGCGACTTTGCCGGCCGCAACAAAACGGTCATTCCCGTTTTGATCGGGCACAAATTTGCCTCTGTCACCGTCCTCGACAGCGAGCCGGCCGATCAGTATCCGGTCGGCACAGCTCCCTTAAAATAGGGTTTACAATTTAGACGATCTACCTTCCCTTCTGCTTATTGATACCGGCTTTCACGCAGCGATAAACGACTGCAAATACAAATATGGAGATTGACTTTTTTCACCCCTTTATTGATAATCGGTCGAAAGGTAGCATTTTGGGGGGATGATCGGGCCTGAGCCTAACTTCCTGAAAGCAACAAGTAGTTAACCTCGGTGAAAATACATGACTTTAACTCGCAATCAATGATGTTGTTTTTCCGGTAATCATGATATTGATGAGCCGTTCTGAGGGGAGGCGGAAACGTGAGATATGGTCTGACGTCCTTTTGCCACGAAGCTGGAAACGGCGGCAACAATGGAAGGCGTTGCCCTAAACATGCGCGCGCCGTATTTCTACCCGACATCGACTCAAACAAAAAATGACAACATATTGAAATAGCAGGAAAATGGAAAGAACAAGAGGTGGCGATGACAGGTATCGCAACTAATAAACATTTCTTTCTTGCGGGGGAAGGTTATTGAAATATTGAAAGACTTCCCACTCCCGCCTGATAGTTCCGAGCGAGCATGGAAATGCGTAATGAACTTAAAAATCTAAGGCCGCATGAAGTAAAGCTCCTTTTCAGAATCATTCAACAACTTTCAATGGTGGGCGATCAAGATATTGTTCGCAAGGAAGTCTCTGAAGATCTGTTACGCCTTCTTAGATCCGATTTCGTTGCTTCATTTGTGTGGAATCAAGATCGCCAGATATTCGAGCACTGCGTATCTTTGAACATGAACCCTGCTAATTTGGCCAAATACGAAAGTTATTACCAGTTTCATGATCCCATTACATATTCCCTGCAGAAACGAAGAAGGGCTACACTAGTTTGCGAGGTTATGCCTCAAAACCAATTGGAGAGGACGGAGTTCTTTAACGACTTCCTGATGAAAGATGGGCTTCACCACGGAATAAACCTCTATGCATACGACGGTGATCTGAATATCGGGGACTTACGGATCTGGAGGGCTAAGCATAGGCCTGATTTCGGAAAACATGAAGCGGTTCTTTTGGACACCATCCTCCCTCACTTTCGTAATGCTTTACGAAATACCCGGATGATAGCAAAAGCCCATGGGATAGAGGGTTTCTGGGGGCAATTGCTGGAAAACATGGACGTTGCTTTGTTTCTTTTTGATGTTGATGATCGTCTTGTATACGAAAACAGCAGGGGCCGAGAAATGGAAGGCGACCTGTCCGCTGTCGGGGGATGTTCCTTCTCCGATCACATTCGTTCCGTTCTGAAAGAGAACCGATTGGAGACAGAGTGGGGTCCTTTTTCTTTGTCAATCCTCAAGACTGTTTCACCTCAGGATGCGCGACCGATTACCGCCGTTATGGCACACAGGTCAAAACCTAAGAGCATGGACGCCGACTCACTGAGGGGGAGGCATCATCTGACTTCTCGTGAGGCAGATATCTGCATACTTGTGTGCAAGGGACTGATCGACGCTGAAATTGCTTCTGCCCTTGGCATCGCCTTTTCTACCGTTCGCACTCATCTGAAAAACCTGTTCGCCAAATTAGACGTTACGACGCGCTCAGAGCTCATTTATATCTTACTCGAAGGGGTTGTAGAAATATAAGCGCGGTTAATCTTTTTTTCGCGGCATCCCCAAATCTGGGGATAGACTTTTTAGCGCCTCAGGGTTATCTTTTTCCCAAACAACCAGCCAAACAAACAATATTAATTTCAAGGAGGTTTTATGAACGTATTCACTCACCGTGTTCGCGGAAGTCTTTTGATCGCCATTTCACTTTACATTGTTACAGGATGTGGGTTGTCCACAGTAACGCCCACAGTTTCACAGCCGCCAGCCGACCTGACGCAGTTAAGCGCCACCGAAGCTGCTGGTTTGTTGAACAGCGGCAAGCTTAAGAGTGAGGCCCTTGTCAGCGCTTATCTTGCAAAAATTAAAACACGCAGCGACTTGAATGCATTTATCACAGTAGATGAAGCGGGTGCATTAGCCGCCGCAAAACAGTCTGATGCAGATCGCGCTGCTGGTAAGGCTGTTGGTCTCCTGCAAGGGATACCTATTGTAGTCAAAGACAATATCTTGGTAAAAAATATAGCTGGCGCAGGTGGCACTCCCGCATTAAAAACGCTGTTACCTACTGCTGACGCACCTGTAATCGATGCTCTCAGGAAGGCCGGTGCAATCATCCTTGCCAAAACCAATATGCATGAGCTGGCCTTTGGTATATCAGGATATAACGAAGCATTTCCTAATCCCACAACGGGAAGCATCGGTGTTCGCAATCCTTATGACATTACACGCTTTGCCGGTGGATCCTCCTCCGGCAACGGTGCTGCCATAGCCGCACGTCTGGTTGGCGCTGGTATAGGTACCGATACCGGAGGCTCTTCTCGGATACCAGCGGCTGTCACCGGTATTGCCGGCTTCCGCCCAACGGTGGGACGCTATTCTGGTGAGGGCATCGTCCCACTTTCGCATACAAGGGATACCGCTGGACCAATGGGCCAAACTGTTGCCGATGTGGCATTGCTGGATGCTGTCATTGCCCGTGAAATTCCAGTCGCCGCCGCTGATTTGAAAGGCGTGAGAATAGGCGTAGTGAGAGATTACTTCTTCCAGAACCTGGATGCGGATACAACAAAAGTAATGAGCGACACCCTTGCCAAGCTCGCCGCGGCAGGCGCCACGATTGTTGAAACGAGTATGCCAAATCTAAAAAAGATTAACGATGCTACGAGCTTTCCTATCGTATTCAAAGAAGCATACGACGACATGGTGGCGTTTCTTGCCAAGTATAAGCCGGATGTGACCATAAATCAATTGGCCGCCAATATCGCCAGCGCCGATGTCAAAGGCGCGTTTGGCGCGGTCACAGGACATGCTTTCGATGCCGCCTATCCCTCTGCGATGTTGACATCACGCCCAGCGTTGCAAAAACTGTACGTCGATACCTTTGCAGCATCCGCCCTTGATGCCATCATTTTTCCGACAACGCCGGTTACCGCTATCAAACAAAATGCTGCGGCCAGCAGTAACGCCAATTTCGGATTGTTCATCCAGAACACTGACCCGGGAGCCAATGCCGGGCTCCCGGGATTGACCATCCCTGCTGGTCTTGGCGCAAGCGGCATGCCCGTAGGTGTAGAAATAGATGGGCCAGTTGGCAGTGATCGCAAGTTGCTGTCCATCGGCTTGGCGATCGAAAAAGTACTTGGACGTACGCCAGCGCCGAAGTGAGCATAAAGCGACCACTTTAAGGGTAGGTGACAACATAACAACTCACCCAGGGACGTACCCTGCTTTGTTAGAACAATTGAAGCGCGGAAGGTAAATGGGTATTGCCGAGAGACCACCTATTGGGTAAATATCGTAAGGACGTGATAGAAGAAATTATTACTGTAAGGCCAAATAAAGCAAGCTAATACTTGGCCTTACAGTAAATAACATCGCAAATCGTGTTTGATTATTAGTCGAGGTTGGGTAGAAATACGGTACGCGATGGTGAGATTGGCCTTGAAGAAATTATCTACATACTCCAGAAGGCGGCAGGAATCAGATAAAGGAAATTGAAACTTTCGATTGGTATTCATTGATTCTCGGTAACGCAGCCAAGTGCATACTCGTAGGTGGGTTCAATAACCGGCACTTTCTTTTTGGCCAAGCATTTCGGGTTGAACTCTGCTACAAAATCAAATCGGCCTCCCTCCTTGACTACAATAAACTATCAACGATCCCTCGGCAGGGCAAAGACATGATAAGTAGGTAACTGAGTCAAGGCCCATTTACCGGATTATCCAATCAAAATAAGCATGAAGCTGATAACCCTGAAAAGGTTCCTTTTTCGTGCCGGGGCGACTACGCGATCGTCCAGGTGGTGGCGTCCGGCGCGTCCTGGAGGAGCACCCCGAGGCCGGCGAGCTCCTTCCGGATCTCATCGGCCCGCTGCCACGCCTTCGCCGCCCGCGCCGCCCGACGCTCGGCAATCAGACGTTCGATCTCCGCAACGGCCAACCCCCGCTTCGCCGCTTCCCGCTCCCGGTCCCGGCAAAGGTAGGCATCGGGTTCCTCCAGGAAAAATCCCAGCACGGAACCGATCTCCAGCAGGGTCTTTCCCGCCTGCGGAAAGAGGCCTCGGGATACGCCCGGCTTCTTCTCCGCAAGCGCCGTGTTGACGAGGCGGACGGCGTCGAAGAGGTGGCCGATCGCGCGCGCCGTGTTGAAATCGTCGTCCATGGAGTCGACAAAACGCTCCCGGAGGGCCTGGAGCTGCGCCATCATCTCCCCGTCCTTCCCGGCAGGTTCCGCGGCGATTGACGTTTCAACGGCCGCGATCTCCTTCAGCGCCTTCAGCGTCGCGTAGAACCGGTTCATCCCCTGACGCGCCTCGTTCAGGGCGGCGTCGGAAAAATCGACGGGACTCCGGTAATGGCTCTGGAGCAGAAAGAGCCGCAGGACCTCCGGATGATACCGCTGCAGAATGTCCCGAATCGTGAAGAAGTTGCCGAGGGACTTCGACATCTTCTCGCTGTTCACCCGGACGAAGCCGTTGTGCACCCAATAGCGGGCCAGGGTCTTGCCGGTCGCCCCCTCCGACTGGGCGATCTCGTTTTCGTGGTGGGGAAAGATCAGGTCCTCGCCGCCCCCATGAATATCGAAGGTCTCCCCGAGGTAGCGCTGGCTCATCACCGAGCACTCCAGGTGCCAGCCCGGCCGGCCGCGTCCCCAAGGGCTCTCCCACCAGGGCTCCCCCTCCTTACTCGCCTTCCAGAGGGCGAAATCGAAGGGGTTGCGCTTCTTATCGTTGACGTCGACGCGGGCGCCGGCCAGCATGTCCTCGAGGTTCCGGCCCGAGAGCTTCCCGTACCCCGGGAATCGCTCCACCGAGTAATATACGTCCCCGTTCATGGGGTATGCGAGCCCCTTTTCTATCAGGGTGGTCACGAGGCGGATCATCCCGTCGATGTGCTCCGTCGCCCTTGGGGTAAAGTTGGGACGGGCGACGCCGAGCGTCCCCATATCCTCGTCGTGTTCGCGGATGTAGAGCTCGGCGATCTCGGCGATCCCCTTTTGTTCGCGGCCCGCCTTGTCGATGATCTTGTCATCGACATCGGTGAAGTTTTTCACAAAGGTGACGTCACAGCCGCGGTAACGGAGATAACGGGTGATTACATCGAAAACGACCGCCGAGCGGGCGTGCCCCACATGGCAGACGTCGTACGCCGTGATTCCGCAAACGTAGATCCCGACCTTCCCCTCCTCCAGGGGATGGAATTCCTCTTTTTTCCTCGACTGGGTGTTGTAGATTCTGAGTGTCATCGTTCCTCCGGCGAATGATCAGGGGTACAGGGCGACCAGCGGCAGTCCGGTCTCCTCCGGGAGACCGGCCATCAGGTTCATGTTCTGGATCGCCTGGCCGGAGGCCCCCTTGATCAGGTTGTCGATCACGGAGACGACGATGAGCCGCCCGGTCCTCTTGTCCACGGTGACGCCGATATCGCAGAAATTCGAGCCGACGACCGAGGAGAGGTTGGGAAACTGCCCGGCCCGGCAGATCCGAACGAACGGTTCTCCCCGGTAAAATTCCTGATAGAGGGCCGTCGCCTCCGCAGCGCTAACATCCTTTTCCAGCTCCGCGTAGATCGTGCTCAGGATCCCCCGCTTCACCGGAAGCAGGTGCGGCGTAAAGGAGATCTTCATCTCCCGGCCCGCCAGAAGCCCCAGTTCCTGCTCGATCTCAGGGGTGTGCCGATGTCCGCCGACCTTGTACGCCTTGAAACCCCCTTCCACCTCGCAGTAGAGCGAGGCGATCTGAGGATCCCTGCCCGCGCCGCTGACGCCCGATTTCGAGTCGGCAATGACGGAGGAGGGGTCAATCCAGCGTGACCGCAGGACGGGCGCAAGCCCCAGAATAATGCTCGTGGGATAGCAGCCCGGATTGGCCGTGAGGCGGGTCTTGCGGATCGCGTCCCTGTGGAGTTCGGGCAGGCCGTAAACCGCCTCTTCGATCATCCCGACAGCCGTGTGCTTTCCATACCATGTCTCATAGGTGACCCCATCCCGGATGCGGAAGTCCGCGCTCAGGTCGATAACCTTCCGGCCCGCCCGGATAAAGAAGGGTGCGATTTCCATGGAAACACCGTGGGGAAGGGCCAGAAAGATGAAATCTGCGAGGCCGGCCACGGCTTCGGGAGGGTCGTTCGTGTAGACCAGATCGGTCCGTCCGGACAGGGCCGGATAGATCTCGGAGACGGGCACCCCCGCAAATCGCCGGGAGGTCGCCGCCACAACCGTTGCCTCCGGATGGCCGAGCAGTAGCCGGAGCAGTTCCTGCCCGGTATAGCCGCTGCCCCCGTAGATGCCAACTTTGATCACCTTGCTCCTCCTTTTGAGTAAAAAAAAGGGAGGCCATCAGCCTCCCTGGGGATCTATCTCTTGGAGAACTGGAACCGCTTGCGGGCCCCGGGCTGACCGTATTTCTTTCTCTCCTTGATGCGGGAGTCCCGCGTCAGGAAACCGGCTTTTTTCAGGGCCGCCCTCAGATCCGCATCGTATTCGACGAGCGCCTTGGAGATGCCGTGCTTGATGGCGCCGGCCTGACCGGCCATGCCGCCCCCATCGACGTTGATGTAAAAATCGAGGAGACCCTTCTTCCCGGTCATCTCGAGGGGCTGCTGGATGATCATCTTCAGGCTTTCCCGCGTGAAGTAGTCATCGAAGTTCCGTTTGTTCACCTGCCAGACGCCGGTGCCCTCCTTCATGTAGACCCGGGCAATGGCGCTCTTTCTCTTCCCTGTCGCGTAAAACCGTTTTTCCGTCATATCCCTCTCCAGATCGTGTTCGCGGGCCGGATATCTCTCCGTCGCCTATTACAACTGTAGAATGCGTGGGCACTGCGCCTCGTGCGGATGGTCGCTTCCGGCGTAGATCTTGAGCTTTTTCAGCATGGCCCGCCCAAGCGTATTTTTGGGAAGCATCCCCTTCACGGCCGCCCGCAGAAGCTCTTCCGGTTTTTCCTTCAACATCTTGCCCGCCGCTATGGCCTTGATTCCGCCCGGATAGCCGGTGTGGTGGTAATAGATCTTGTCCGTCAGCTTCTTGCCGGTCAGGCCGATCTTTTCGGCGTTCACCACTATCACGAAATCCCCTGTATCCGTATGGGGGGTATAAACGGGTTTGTGCTTTCCCCTCAGGCGGTGGGCGATCTCGCTCGCCAGCCTTCCCAGGATCCTGTCCCCGGCATCCACGAGATACCAGTCACGACGGATATCCCCCTGCTTTGCCTGATATGTCTTCATCATTTCACCCAATGCCCATGATTTTGAATGTGGAGAGATACGCAAATTCGCGCCCTTTGTCAAGTAAAAATCCGCATGAAACAGCAAAAAGAAATCACCCGTTAGATTCGTTACCCCGTCTTTCACTTCCCCATCCCGTAGAGCGAAAAAACGACCATAACGGCCCTGTCGTCCTCGCGATCGGAGAGATTGAGTTCCACGTTCCAGCACTGTTTCCGGTATTGCACGCCGTAAGCGGATTCGACGGTCCGGCGATCGAACTGGTTTCGTCTCAGCAGATAGGTCGCACCGAGAGAAGAGGTCAGAACCACCCTCAGGGAGAGGTTGATCTCCTCCAGCGTGTCCCGGGTGTAACGATACCCGGCGGAGATCGAATCCCCTCGATCATCGGACAGGGTCAGGTCGTAATTGTTCTGCCTCCAATTTCCCGAATTCACGTCAAATTTATTGCGCGCCGACAGGGAGAGATAGGGAAGAGGCGCCAGATCCAGCTCCAGATCGACATCACGGAAAGGCCGGTTGTCCTCCCCGGCCCCTGTTACATCCCGTCTCGCCTCCCGGATGTCGTAGGTCTGACCGATCTTGAAGCGCATCATCTCGCGGTAGCGGATCTTTCCATCCTTCGCCCGCATCCGTGCGAGAAGCGTGTTGGTCACTCCATAGGTCAGGCTGTGCTGCGCGGGGATTCGGTCCAGAAAATCGGGGGCGCGATCCTGCGATGCGCCGGGGATGAAAGTGTAGGTGATCTCCGGTCGGATCCCGTGCCGGATCTTCTCCACCTCTGCACCCTGGACGTCAAAAATGCGGTGCAGCTCCGTGGAGAGGGTCGTCCCCAGCGCGAAGATCTCCCGGTCGCCCTGTTTGTCCCCGGTATCGGTCATGGAATCCGACCGCTCCCAGAGATCCCCGCGAAAGCCCGCCTGCGGCGTGACCCGGGCATATGATCCCAGCTTCAGCGGCAGGAAGAGGGTCGGGCTGATCTGCCAGAGATGGCCCTTCTGCCCATCCTGACGGAAAAAATGATCATAACCGGCGGTGAATTCGAGTTGAAAAGGGCTGCCGAAGAGTGGCTGCCGGAATCCCGTGAGGATCGCCTCCGGATATTTCTGCAGCGTCTCATTGTTGTCGGGGGAGGAAAAGTCATCGGTATAGCGCGCCAGGGCGGTCAGGTTGTACAGGGACCAGTCCTTTGTCAGACGGACCGTGGAATCGAGCGATCCGAGAGATTCATCCCCGAGGAAGGAAACTCGGCTAAACCGCTCTTCTCCGCTCGGGGAATAATGATCCAGATAATAGTTGAAGGAGTGAAAATCCTTGAAATACCAACGGTCCGACACCCGGCGGATATCGCTTCGGAGACCGAAACCGTCTGCAAAGGTTGTTTCGTGGTTGAGGTAATAGGACCAGCGGTTCCGATCATCCTGCCAGTCGCGGCTCATGGTCCCGACACCCTCCGTAACCCGCTTGCGGTCATTGATGAAATCCCCATAGAAGACACCGAACGAATCCGCACCGGCTGCGTAACGGAACTCCACCCCCTCTTTAAATCCCCGCTTCTCCAGATAACGCTGGAAAAACGTGGCGTCGGAGCTGTCGGAGACGGCCCAGTAGAACGGGATCTCCATGTCCAGACCGTTTTTATCGCGGGAGTAGGCAAAGCGGGGAAAGAGGAGGCCGGTCTGGCGCGTTGTCTTGGCGGGGAAGATGAGATAGGGGACATAGAGGACGGGAAGATCCCTGACGAGAAACCGGCCATGCTTGAGCGTTCCGTAGCCGTCGACGGTCAATTCGACCTCTTTACCCGCGAGCCGCCAGTCGGGATCATCCCCATCGCAGGTGGTCACCGTGCAGTTTTCCAGTCGGTAGGTCGCATCCGACTTTTTTTCGATCTTTTCTCCCCGTATGTAAAAATTGTTCCGGGCGATGAACATCCTTCCCTCGTCCACCGTTCCGGTTCGGGTGACGAAATTGAACGAAACCTTTTCGCCCTCGAGGATGTCCTGATCGTTCCGAAGCGCCACATGGCCGACAGCCAGGGCTTGGCTTGTGCCGCGGTAAAGGGTCACGGCGTCGGCCTTCAGATCCCCTCCGGAAAAAGTGATCAGGACCTTTCCCGTCGCATGAAAGGCGTCCTCATCCCCGTCGTAGGCAATGCTGTCCGCCTCAATGGTTACGGGTCCCCCGCGGAACTCTGCCTCGAAGGCCCCGATCGGTGAAACCGCCAGGCAGGCTAAAAACAGAATTGCCAACAAAAAAAAGACCTTGTTCAGCCTCTGCACCTCAACGTCTTTCCCCGCAGCCCCGATCGCCCGGTTCCCGGACGCGGAAACCCGTTTTGCCGCCGCTGATGATCCGATGGCGCCTCTTGATTTCTCCTACCAGATAGAGGGAGCCGGCCGCACAGACGAGATCCTCCTTCCCGGCAAGCGAAAGGGCGCGCCGGAGCGCGTTGCCCGGATCCTCGACCACTTCGACGGCCCTGTTAAACTTTGCCGCCAATGGCCGCAGGGAATCCGGCGGCAAGGCCCTCTCACTGTGCGGACGGGTGAGAATCACCCGGTCGGCCAGCGGGAAGAGCCTCCTCGCCATCGCCCGGTAGTCCTTATCCCCGAGGACGCCAAAGACCAGGATCAGCCGTCGATGGGGAAAATCGTTCTGGAACGCCCGGCGGAGCGCAGCCGCCCCCTCCGGATTGTGCGCGCCATCCACGAGCAGCATCGGTGAGCGCTGGAGGATTTCCAGCCGCCCTTCCCATTGCGTCTGTTTCAGGCCTTTGGAAACGGCGGCATCATCCACCCGGAAGCGGGCATCCCCGATCAGTTCCACGGCGCCCAGCGCCAGCGCGGCATTGGAAATTTGGTGCCTTCCCATAAGGGGGCATACCAGCCGTTCCAGGCTTCGCCCGATGCCGAGGTATGAAAATGTCCCATCCCGATGGACGATCGTGCGAATCTCTTTCCCGACCCGGTACAGAGACGCCCCTCTTTCCCGGCAGATCCCCTCCAGGGTCTCGATAACGGGCTTCTGTCGGACTGCGGTGAGACAGATTCCCCCTTCCTTGATGATCCCGCCCTTTTCGCGCGCGATCTGCTCCAGCGTGTTGCCGAGGTACTCCCGGTGTTCGAGGGAGATGTTGGTGATGACTGAGACAAGCGGGATGACCATGTTGGTGGCGTCCAGCCTGCCCCCCATGCCCACCTCCAGTACGGCAATATCCGCCTTCTTCCGCTGAAAATGGAGGAACGCCATTGCGGTGAGGAATTCGAAATAGCTCACGGTCTCCCGAACGCCCCTTTTCACCGCTTCCGCGCCGGCTACGATTTCATCGCGGCGGATCATCCGGCCGTCGATTCGGATCCTTTCCCGAAAATCGATCAGATCCGGAGAGGTGTAAAGCCCGGTCCGGAACCCCGCCGCAGTCAGCAGCGAGGCCGTCATCGCCGCCACGGAGCCTTTGCCGTTGGTGCCGGCGATCAGCACGGCGGGGCAGCTGTCCTGGGGATTGCCGAGCCTCTCCAGGAGGGAGCGGACCGGATCGAGTCCGAGACGAATTCCCAAAGGGTTCAGAGACTTTAGATATGCAAGCGACTCGCGATAGGTCATGGATGATGGTTGCCAAAAAAAGGCGTCTCTGTTGCAGCTTTGCGGCCTTTTTCGGCAGGTTTAATCCGCCGTGACCTTGAATACCTCGTCACCGGGACGGACGCGGTCCGCTACCCGGATGCCGATATAGTCGCCGGCAACCGCCTGGGCCACCTTCTGGTTGTTGACCTCCATGGAATCGACCGACATGGTCATATTGGTGGTATGCCCCGTGAATTTCAGGGTATCCCCGACCCTGATCCCGCCATCCGTAATCTTGACGGCTGCCACACTCGGTTTGGAAAAAAACTTCACGACTTCGCCGATCCTCTGTTCACCCATAGCCGATCCTCCTTCCGCATGACGATCCCGGGCAAGGGCCCGTGCCATAACACTGTGTAGGGAAAATATCGCGTTTTCGATGAAAAGACAAGGGGAGAAAGTGGGGGATCCTTGATCCCCTCCGTTTTAAGGGTAGGTTATTATCTGGACATTCTTGCCGAAGGGACAAAGATCTGAAGGGAAACCCTTTCATCTGTGCTCATGATCGGGCATGGGGATGAATCTCCTCTTGCATCTTACCACCCCTCCCTTAGCGCTTCCAACTGGCTGGCCGAATCCAGGACACGACTGCAGGATTCCCAATCCACGTTTTCAATCCGGTCGTAGCGCATCTCGAAGGGGTGGCGTTTCGGGACGGCGTCGATGACCCGCTTGGCCTCCTCTTCGTCCTTCAGGGCGGCGGCCACCCAGACGTCTTCCAGGGTGTCGGGGATCTGGCCGAACATGTTCCGAATGTTCACCATTCGCTCCGACAGGAGCTGATGGACACGGTCTTCCACGGAACCCCTGTAGCGCATGTTGTAGATCAGTACCTCGGGCCGCAACTGGCCGATCCGCTGGATCCTTCCCTTACGCTGTTCCAGCCGCGTCGGATTCCAGGGAAGGTCCAGATTGATGAGAGACCCCAATCGCTGAAGGTTGAGCCCCTCCGACGCGGCGTCCGTTCCGATGACCAAGCGCAATTCCCCGGTCGTAATTCTTTTTTTGACTTCATCCCGGTTCACGCGGCGGAATTCGCCCTTTTCGATGATCCCCGATTTCGTGGCATTGGCATAGACGCCGATCTTTTCGTCGGGCATGCGTTTCGACAGGTGCAGACCCAGCCAGAGGACTGAGTCGTAGAACTGGCTGAAGATGATGCCGCCCAGGGAGAGCCAGCCGCCGACAACGATGTCGTTTGCCGTAAGGATCCTCTCCACTTGACGGAGTTTCGGGTCCTCATCGCGGTTCTCCTCCAGGATTTTCAGGAAGCGCCCCAACACCGCCCGTTCCTCATGGGATAGCGGATAGAGGGAGGATAGTTTCTCTTCCCCCTCGTTTTCACCTTCCTCGTCCGCCTGATCACCCTGAGGTTGAGTCCCAAGCATTTTCATCGCGGTCAGGCGTCCCGCCTCGATGGTGCTGCCGACTCG
>JAHIMW010000148.1 GCA_018896355.1 Pseudomonadota bacterium | reverse complement strand
TCAGGCATTCAAGTTTCTGGCCGAGGAGATGGAGATCCCCGTCATCCTGATCGCCCAACCAAGGAAGATCCAGCCGGACACCGTCATGACGGCCATGGACCTCAAGGACTCCGCCTCCATCTTCAGCGACTGCGATCATCTCATCATCCTGCACCGGAACCGCAAGGCGAGTCAGGGGCGGGACGTTCAGGAAGGAATGGAGACACGGGATCAGGCGCTGGATCCCGTAACCCTCTGCCGGATCGAGGGCTCCCGCTACAGCGCCGGCGGAGAGGCGTTGTTGTTCTTCCATGGGGAGTATTCGCGGTTCGACACGATCAAGGAGAGGTCTGTGTGACCGGGCAAGGTCATGCAATGAGCGCATGCAACTTTCTTTTTCATGAGGAGCGGTATGGAAAAGCGGATGATGGACATCAAGGAATTGGGGGCCTACATCGGCCTGAAGCCGCAGACGATCCGGAACCAGATCTCCCTGGGGAGATTCCAGATTCCGACCAAGAAGATCGGCCGGCTTCTGAAGTGGGACCGGCGGGAGGTGGACCAATTCCTGGACCGGCTGCGGAAGATCAACTGAGGACAAATCGAAGAGAAACCGATTGACAGGGCGGCGCGGTGTGCCATAATCCTTTACGAAACCTTGGAAAGGAGGTGGTGCCCAAAACGCTGTCTTGCCGATTCCTTCTCACATATAGAGAAAGGAATTGGAGTATGGGAGTTTACAGAAGGAAAAAAAGAAGGGGGGAACCCGCCGGACCCTGGATCATCCAGTATCCCAAGGGTGTGGACCCCCGAACGGGAAAGATCCGATACACCAGCGAGAAGATCGGCCACAGCAAGCGCATGGCCGACCTGGCCTTCGGCCGGAAGATGCTGGAGTGGGAAAAGAAGAAGCACCTGGGCTTGGAGAAGAAGGAGGATTATCTCTTTCGGGAACTGGTGGGCTGGTATCTGAAGCTGCCCGTGGCGATGAAGAAAAAGAGTTTCAACAAGGACGAGCAGAGATCGGAAATCCTCAAGGACCACTTCGGGCTTAGAAACGCCCGGGAGATCAAGCCGGCAATGATCGAGACCTTCCAGTACGACATGCTGACGAAGCCCCGCGAAGGCAAGAAGAGGGTTTACAAACCGGCGACGGTGAACCGGATGCTCGCCCTGATGAAACGGATCTACAACCTGGCCATCCGGGAAGAGATGGTCGAAAGAAACCCCTGCTTCAAGGTGTCCATGCTGCCCGAAAACAACAAGCGCGACAGGGTCATCACCCACGCCGAGTTCGAAGCGATCGTCTCGCACCTGCCGAAGCATGCGGCGGACATCGTCACGACCGCCTACCACACGGGGATGCGGGCGGGCGAGATCTTCAACCTGACCTGGGATCGGGTGAACATGAAGGAGGGTTTCATCGAGCTGAGGGCCGCCGACACGAAGACCGCGGAGCCGCGGCGGATCTACTTCAACGACGACCTGAAGGCGCTCTTCAAGGAGCTGGGGAAAATCCGGCGGATCCGCCACAAGGCGGTCTTCACCTACCGAGGGCAACCGATCGGCGTCATCCGGACGTCGTTCAACGAAGCCTGCGCCAAGGCGGGTATCAAGGATTTCCGGGTCCACGATCTGCGTCACACGTTCAACACGAACATGCGCAAGGCCGGGGTGGACCGCAGCGTCATCATGAAGATCACCGGCCACAAGACGACGGCGATGTTCGACAGGTACAACACCGTCGATTCGGAGGACGCCCGGTCCGCGATGGCCCGGTACGAAGGGTTCCTCCGGAGTCAAATTACTTCAGGATTACTTCACGCCCTTCCGGAAGACAAAAAAGAAGGGCGGCCCGAACGGGCAACCCATTGATTCTACTTGGTGCCGGAGGACGGAATCGAACCGTCATGCCCTTGCGGACGGGGGATTTTGAGTCCCCTGCGTCTACCAGTTTCACCACTCCGGCACGGCGGTGATTATTAGGAGCAGGGATCAAAAATGTCAAGAAAAATGTATTGACAGCGCCCGAAATCTCGTGTTAGGAGCTGACTTCTTCAGCGAAAGCAGATCATGTGGGGTTGTAGCTCAGCTGGGAGAGCGCTTGAATGGCATTCAAGAGGCCGCGAGTTCGATCCTCGCCAGCTCCACCAAGAAAATAAAAAAGGGGTTAACGGAAATCGTTAGCCCCTCTTTTTTCTTTTGATGTTTAACCTATTGCTAACCTCTGCGCATTTTTTGACTTTTTACAGTTTACGCGTGGTTGTCGATGAATTCGTAAATTGCCTGTTGTGTACATACTTCATAGTATTTTCTTGAGGTTGGGCCGATCACATCCATGGTTTCCGGTTTGACCTCAAGAACGGCGGCTTCTCGAATCACTAAACGCTGATACTTTCCGCTTAATGTCGGCACCTTTCCGGTATAAAGTGTGATCCTTTCATTATTTTCTGCTGGATACTCGATGATTTTCAGGTTGATTTCTTTAGAGAGCTTGGCAAAACCCTCCGGGTCAAGTTCAATCCCGTTGACATTGTATCGCAGAGAAAGGTCATCTGCCGTAGCCTCGATCTCTTCAGCCCGAACATTCTGAAATACAAACAGATTAAACATCAGCTCTTGATTCTTGAAACGTTTGCGCAACCTCTTGTCGCAGCTGGACAGTCTATCTGCAAGATTGATTGCATGGGAAATCATGATCCTGGAATCTCCATCGAATAGAAACGCCGGAGGGCTCTGCTTGTAACAGATACCGATTCCCAATTCGAGAATCGGCAGATCATGTTCTCGATTTTTAACATTATATTGCCGAACAATCTGAAGCATGTTGACCGCCAGTCCGCATGCCCGGGCCACACTGTACCCGCCCTGCGCTTTGTCTTCGTTTTCGAAGATGGACAGAATAATCGCATCTCCTTCGAGAAATTCCTTGGACGCATTATAGTCGCTGACGATTTCGGAGATCGGATCAAAAAAGTTAAGGCTGAAATAGGATGCAGGATTGAGCCCCCTGACTCTCATCGTGTGCGTGATACCCACCGAGCCGCGAATATCCGCTTTGACAATGACGTGACCGATGATCGGTTTTTCTTCCTTGACCCGTTCCTCCGGAAGCGGAAACTCATACAGCAATCGATTTTTCTTCGACAGCAATAAAATTTTTTCATCCTTTACAAGGCTGATTGCGTCCATTGCATGTTTCAGGAGCCGGCCATTTCCCAGGTCCCTGTGATACCGGAGAAAATCTTTGAGAAAACTCAGCAAATGCTCCTTCTTTTCCCGAGAGGAACTGCTCTTTATCCGGCGGATCGTTTCATCAAGCGGTGCAAGAGAAAAGTTATCGCCGGTAAATGATCCCCGGCGCTTCAGTTCTCGAACAATGGATTTTCTCGACCCGGGTTTTACAAAATATTCCCGGAGCTGCACCGGCCGTAGAGGGGGGCAGTAGCTGCTGTATACGCTTTTCATTTCATATGCGGCCACGATAAGTTCTAACAGATTAGCTTTCTTTATTTTCTTATAAAATAGATTTAACAGCTTCTCTTGGATTTTCATCCGCGATTTCAATTCGAGAAGAATATTTTTCGACTCTTTCCCTTTAGCCTTTTTATACTGTTCCTCAGAATCAAAACAGTTGAACATCAGGTCGATATTGACGATTTCCATTAACCAGGGATCCAATGCATTGCCGTCAGCGGACAGAATGTCCGCTTCCTTTGTTTCTCCGGTTCCATTTTCACCGTCGGCGGTGCTCTCCCGCCCTAAATCCGTTTTGCTCAACAGGTCATCGATGATCGATTTAAGCCGGCGATAATTATCGGGCTCATCGGATCGCTGGCTCAAAAGCACATATGCATCCATGAGAAGAAAATCATCTGCAACGTTATCGGTATGGAGTGTCGGATTGATGAAAAAGTTGTCCGGGAGAATGTCCTCGGAAGGGAAATTCGACTCCCGGATATTTCTCAGATTCTTGGCGTGAACGTCAGCCAGCACCTGAAACAGTTCTTCTCCCACCAGTCGAACAATCCGTTTCTGATTTTGCTTGATTTCAGTCAGCTTCTCCTTCATTTTTAACCATTCGTGCTGGTCATATCGTCGGGATAACTCAAAGTCTCTGATAAAGATTTCAAATTTCGTTATCAATTTTCGATATTCGCTTTGGATCTCTTCAAGAAACATTTTTGCAAGAGAAAACTGCCCCAGAAAATCGATTTGAACTTCAGATTCGGATTTGGCCTTGTTTATTCCTTCCTGCAAGACCTCTGTGCAAACATGCTTTAAAGCAATTTTTTCATTTTCACGGCGTTCTTTTTTATCGTCCTCGAAAATGTTTTCGGAGCGGCTGTGTTTAATCATCGAAGCGGATACCGCCCGTTTGACGACGGTGTGAACCTGAGGACTGATACGGGCATCGATATGGATGCTGTCCACCCCTAAAACAAGCCTGTCCAAAGAAAATTTGATTAGATAACGTTTAAGCGGGAGCTGTTTTAGGCTCGGCGGTTTTGAAAAGAAACTGAGAAAATTTATCATGGCATTATTGTCGGCGGCTGAGCTGATCGTTGCCGGTCAGCCCCCTTGCATGTCCCTTCGGATCAGGGGCAGGTTTACAGTTACAGATCTTTGAAATCTCTTGTGAACTCCAGACGGCCGTCTTTGACCAGGGTGGCCTTGCTTCCCTCGATCCAGGCCTTGATCGTCTCTGTTTTTTTCGTCCGGGCCAGGTAATTGACAATGGCATCCTTCTGGGCGACGAACTCCGCGTCGTCCACCTTCCCCCTCGCCTTGAATTTCAAAATCACATAATTCCCGTCGACCCAATAGGCCTGCTCCGGATAGGGTTTCTTCTCGGAGATCTGGAACAGCGCTTCCGTCAGCTCCACGGATGAACCCATCTTGGGAACGGCGCCCCCGGGCTGAAAGAGTCCCGTTTCCGAAACCTTCAACCCTTTTTCCCCGGCCACGCCTTCCAGATCGCCACCCTTCTTCAGACGGGCGATGAGATCATCCGCCTCCTTCTTCGCCAGGCGCTTCGCCTCCGCCTCCCGATACTGTTTCTCCACCTCGGTCTCGATCTCCTTCAAGGCGGGCAGATAAGGGGCCTTCCGGGAGATCACCTGGACGATGTAATACCCCTTCTCCCCCTGAAGCACCCGGCTGATCTGCTGTTTCTCCAGGCGCGAGACGATCTTGACGAAATCCGCGATCGGTTTGAACTCCGGGGGCGGTTCATTGAGTCGGAAGAGACCGGTCGTGCGGGGCGTCAATTTCTTCTGGGCCGCATAGGCTTCGAAGTTCTCCTCCTGGTAGATGGTATCGTGGGCCTTCTTGGCCTCATCCGAGGCCGCATACATCCCGCCGATCTTCCCCAGCTCGGTGGTAATACGGTCCCGGACTTCGGCGAGGGGCGGCGCCTTGTCACCCTTCTTCCACTGGGACTTGTTCTTTTCGTAGTACTCGTTTATCTCCGCATCGGATATCTTTGCCTTCGCGGCATAATCCTGACCCATGAACTCCAGGTACTTTATCTGCACCTGCTCCGGAACGCTGTACTGCCCCTCGCGGGCCTTCAGAAACGCCTCCAGATCAGCCGGTGTGGGACGGATCCCCTTCGCGAAAGACTGCTGGGAAATTTGGATGAAATCAATATTGATTTTTTCCTTCTGCATCCGGTACAGATCAAGGGCCTCCTGATCGGACACCTTCACACCATCCTGGATCAGGTCCTCCAGCCTTACGGTGACCAGCATCTTTTTCTGGATGTCCTCGAATTCCTCCGGGGCCATCTTGCTGGCCCGGAGAGTCTGCTCATAGATCCGTTGGTCGAAAACGCCGTTCCGCTGAAACGCGGGATAGGAAAGGATGACGGCCTTGACATCATCATCGGTCACCTGGATGTTCATCTCCTCCGCCTTCTTCATAATGACCGCCTGGTTGACCAGATTATCGAGCGCCTGCCGCTTGAGATTCAGCCCTTTGAGCATCTCCTCCGTCAGGTTCTGTCCGAAACGCTGGCGGTTCACGTCGATCAGATTCTGGTATTCCCGCTGAAAATCGGCATAGACGATCGGCTTGCCGTCGATGATGGCAATTCGCTCTGCCCTCTGCCTCCCGCCCATCGAGCCGAAATAGAAGACAAAGACGACGATGATGATCCCCAGAATGAGCTTCATGAGCCAGTTTCTGGCATGCCTTCTCATGATGTCGAGCATTACTTCTTCCCCCGTAATTTATGAATTAGGAGGCTTAGTAATATAGTCACCCTCGAAATGCAATGATTTTTTGGAAAAATGGATTGATAAGGGGTGGGAAATACGGTATAGGGGGTTAGTCAATCGAAACTATCCTTTCGATTGTGAATGCAATTTTACCGAATCATCAGGAGGAAACGAACTTGCTTTTCGATTTCATTTTGGGAAAGTTTTCCAACGACCTGGCCATCGATCTGGGAACGGCCAATACCCTCGTATATGTCAGGGGAAAGGGGATTGTGCTGAACGAGCCCTCCGTCGTCGCCGTCCACATGAACGCCAAAGGGGAAAAGAAGGTCCTCGCCGTCGGGACCGAGGCGAAGAAGATGCTCGGCCGGACCCCGGGAAACATCGTCGCCATCCGACCCATGCGGGACGGCGTGATCGCCGACTTCGACATCACGGAGGCGATGCTCAGGCACTTCATCCTGAGCGTCCACAACCGCCGAACCCTGGTCCGGCCGCGGATCATCGTCTCCATCCCCTCCGGGATCACCCAGGTAGAGAGGCGGGCCGTACGCGAAACAGTGGAATCGGCCGGGGCGAGGGAAATCTATCTGATTGAAGAACCGATGGCGGCGGCGATCGGCGCCGGGCTGCCGATCACCGAACCGATCAGCTCGATGGTCGTGGACATCGGCGGGGGAACTACAGAGGTGGCGGTGATCTCGCTCGCCGGTATCGTCTATTCGAAGTCCGTCCGGGTCGCCGGGGACAAGATCGACGAAGAGATCGTCCAGTACATGAAACGAAAGTACAGCCTCCTGATCGGGGAGCGGTCGGGAGAGATCATCAAAACAACGATTGGCAACGCCTATCCCGATCCCAGCGGGGAGATCCGCAAGATGGAGGTCAGGGGGAGGGATCTTATCTCCGGCATCCCGAAGATCATGGAGATCAATTCCGATGAGATCCGGGAGGCAATCAACGAACCAGTCAGCCTCATCGTGGACGCAATCAAGGACGCCCTCGAGAACGCGCCTCCCGAGCTGGCCGGGGACATTGTCGACCGCGGGATCGTCCTCACCGGCGGCGGCGCCTTGCTCCGGAACCTCGATTTGCTGATCCGGGCGGAGACGGGTCTCCCCATCACGATTGCGGATGATCCCCTCTCTACTGTGGCCAGGGGCGCCGGAATCGCGCTGGATCAGCTGGATGTCTTGAAAGAGGTGACATTCCAGGTATAGGCGGAAGGGCGATGAAGTGCTTGTTGACGGCTTCGTAAAAAGGCCGCAGGCAAGGCGCGCAAATCCTGAGGAATGAGGCGTACTTTTGCGTACGCCGCAATAAGCCTGCCCCTGCGAAAGCAGGGGAGGGATGAAGCGCAACGCAGCATCCGGGCTTTTTACGAAGCCGTCATTGTTGGCTGAAGAATGTTGATCCCCCATAAATACCACTTCCCCGTCGTGGCAGCGGTTCTGCTGATCTCCTCTCTGGCCGTCATCTCCTACAGCGCATCCCGGTTGTCCGAAACCGGATTCCTTAGGAAGATGGTCCTGGAGGTGGCGGCCCCCGTGGAAGATGCCGTAAACGTTTCACTCAAGGGGCTGCACAACTCCTGGAAACGGTATCTCTTCCTTGTCGGCATGGAGGATGAGAACAGACGGCTCCGGCATGGGAACGCCGTCCTGAGTGAACAGCTCAACCATTACCGCGAGGGGTACATCGAGGGGATACGCCTTCGAAAACTCCTCAACCTTAAGGACGGCCTGTCAAACCGGGTCGTGGCCGCAAGGGTAGTCGACCGCAGCCGCGCCTCCCTGTTCAAGACGATCCTGATCGACAAGGGAACAGCCGACGGGATGCGGGTTGGATTTCCGGTGCTGTCCGAACAGGGGGTCGTGGGACGGATCATCGAAACCGCCTGGCATGCCTCTCAGGTTCTACTGCTTGTTGATGGAAACAGCAATATCGACGGACTGATTCAGCGGAGCCGGGCCCAGGGGATTCTCCAGGGCGCCGGATCGGCGGGCTGCAACCTGAAATACATCTCCCGGGTGGAGGAGGTCCTGCCGGGAGATGTGGTTCTCTCCTCCGGCCTGGCCGGGGTGTTTCCTAAAGGGCTGCTTCTCGGCGTCGTCACAGGAGTTTCGCGAAAGGGGGAGGGCCTTTTTCAGAAAGTCGACGTGGCGCCTGCCGTCGATTTCGGAAAGCTCGAGGAGGTTCTGGCCCTGATTCCGGACGCGGGGGCCGAGAAATGATCCATTACCTTCTTCCCCCGATGCTGCTGCTTCTTCTCGTGATCGTCCAGATCACGATCCTGGAGCTGTTTTCCTTCGGCTGGATCGAAATAGAGATCTCCCTCATCGTCGTCATCTATCTCGGATTCCATCTCGACGCCCTCCGCGGGGGAGTCCTTTCCCTTCTGCTCGGTTTCTTTCTGGATTGTCTGACCAGCGCGATTTTCGGGCTCTACATGTTTCTGTATGTCCTCATTTTTTATCTCTCCAACCTCGTAGGAGGAAGGATCTACGCCGGGAAACCGGCCCTGATCGCATCCTTTACGGCACTCTGCACGCTCCTGGAAGGCATGGTGATCGTTCTCTTTTACCGTTTTGTCTTCGGCGCCGACATCCTCGATGCGATCCCGAAGATCTTCGTCCCGCAGGCCGTCGTGGTGGGGTGCCTGAGTCCCCTCTGCTTCATCCTGCTCCAGCGTTTCGAGGTTTTTCTGCATGTGGAAGATCGGCGACCGGCTCGGCGGATATGAGCCGGGTCAGTTCAAACACAGATTCCGAATGTTGTTCATCATCGTCTCCGTGGCGCTGTCGCTTCTCGTGATACGACTGTGGTACCTGCAGGTGATCAAGGGGGACGAGCTGCGGCATCGTTCTGAAAACAACAGCGTCCGCCTGCGGAAAATCAAGCCGATGCGCGGCCTGATCATGGACGAAGACAGGCGCGTTCTCGTGGACAACCAGCCATCGTACGACATCGTCTTTATTCCCAACCAGACAAAGGATATCCGGAATGTAATCGAAAAGATCAAGGCGCTCTACACCGAACGTTCGCTTAAGATTTCCGCTCTTACGTCTCCCTCGAACCGCGTAAAGCCCTTCGTGCCCGTTATGCTTGAACGGAACATCAGCATGGAAAAACTTGCCGTGGTGGAAACCCATGCCCTTGAACTTCCCGGCGTGGTGACCGAGGTGACGCCCGTCAGGCAGTACCTCAACGGGGAGATGACCGCACAGATCATCGGCTTCACCGGAGAAGTCAGCCGGGAAGATCTTGATCGGAACATCGCGCTCCATCTCGCACCGGGCGATATCATCGGTAAATTCGGCATCGAAAAATTCCTCGATGACCACCTCCGGGGGAAAAACGGCGCCGAACAGGTTGAGGTCAATGTGGCCGGTAAGGAGGTCCGTTCCCTCGGAAGGATCCCGGCGGAGCCGGGCGACAACGTCGTCCTGACCATTAATTCGGCGATCCAGGAGGCGGCATGGACGGCCATCGGAAACCGGGCGGGCGCGGTTGTGGTTCTGGACCCCCGCAGCGGGGCGGTGCTCGCCCTG
>JAHIMW010000147.1 GCA_018896355.1 Pseudomonadota bacterium | reverse complement strand
GCGCCCATGTTTTCAAACTTATCTTCCAGCTCGATCTCCTTGGCGACGGTGACGCCGTCCTTGGTGACCGTCGGAGCGCCATAGCTCCAGTCTAAGATCACATTTCTCCCCTTGGGACCGAGGGTGATCTTTACCGCGTCGGCCAGGGTATTGACACCTTTGAGAATCGCTTTTCTCGCCTCTTCATCGTACTTAAGTATCTTAGCTCCCATTTACCGTATCCTCCTTCCATATGATCAATTGATTATTTCTCTAAAATGCCCAGGATGTCGTCCTCACGCATGATCAGAAGTTCGTCGCCGTCGATCTTCACCTCGGTCCCGGAATACTTGCCGAAAAGGATCCGATCACCCGCCTTGACATCCGGTTTGATCAGCTTGCCGTCATCGGCCGTTTTGCCCTTCCCTACGGAGATGACCAGCCCTTCCATCGGCTTCTCTTTGGCCGTGTCGGGAATGATGATCCCCCCCTTGGTCTTCGCTTCTTCCTCGATCCGCTTTACGATCACTCTGTCCTGCAATGGCCTGATTTTCATGCTCCAACTTCTCCTTTCTCAATTATAATTATATTTGCCAATTCTCGTATGACCCCGTTCGACCGAGCTATCATATGCATCTATTTTCCGCTGTCAAGGCGTGTCGGATAATTTTTTGTCGCTCAGGCAGCCGTCAAAAGAGATGTTCCGTCAGTTCCTTCAGGGAGCGGATCGGGATCAGTTCGATGTTTTTTCCCTGCCGGCTTTCGCTCTGTTGCGTTCGCGGCAAAATGCAGCGCGTGAAGCCCATCCGGGCCGCCTCCTTGATCCGGACCTCCGTCTGGGAGATCCCCCGGATCTCCCCCGTCAGACCGACCTCTCCGAAGACGACGGTCCCGGTCGCAATCGGGCGGTTCAGGAAGCTGGAGGCCATCGCGGATACAATGCCCAGGTCGATCGCCGTTTCATCAACCTTCACCCCGCCCGCCACATTCAGGAAAATGTCGCTGCTTCCGAGATGGATGCCGCAGATCTTGTCCATGACGGCCGTAAGCAGCGATACGCGGTTGTGGTCCACACCGATCGCCGTTCTTCTGGGCATGCCGAAACTGGTCGAACTGACCAGGGATTGGACCTCGATCAGGATCGGCCGCGTCCCCTCCATGCTCGGCACGACCACCGACCCCGCCGCCCCTTCCGGCCGCTCCGCCAGGAAGAAGGCCGAGGGGTTGGCAACCTCGGCGAGGCCCGTATCCCGCATCTCGAAGACCCCGATCTCGTGGGTCGGGCCGAAGCGGTTCTTGATCCCCCGGATGATTCGGTAGGCATGGCCCGAATCCCCTTCAAAATAGAGGACCGTATCAACCATGTGCTCCAGAACCTTCGGCCCGGCGATCGAACCGTCCTTCGTGACATGGCCGACCAGGAAGACCGGGATGCCCGTCCTTTTAGCGAGGAGAATCAACCTCCCCGACGCCTCCCGCACCTGCCCCACGCTCCCGGGCGCGGAGGAGAGGACCGGGGAATAGACGGTCTGGATCGAATCGATGACGACCGCGGCGGGTTTGACCTCCTCGATACGTTTCAGGATATTCTCCAGCTCGACCTCGACCAGGATCAGAAGATCCCTCGCGGCGGCGCCGAGCCGCTTTCCCCGAAGCTTGATCTGCCTGGCCGACTCTTCGCCGGAGACATAGAGAACCGGAAGGCCCCGAACGGCCAGTTTCTCCAGGACCTGGAGAAGCAGCGTCGACTTCCCGATGCCGGGATCGCCCCCGACCAGGATCGCGGATCCGGCGACGATCCCGCCGCCCAGGACGCGGTCCAGTTCGGTGATCCCCGTCCGGAGCCGCTCCCCCTCGTCGGCCGTGATGGCCTCGAGCGACTGGGGAACGCCATCAAAACGGACACCACCCGAAGAAGCCGCTTCCGCGTCCCGGATCTCCTCCTCGACGAAACGGTTCCACTCGCCGCAGGAGGGGCAGCGGCCGAGCCATTTCGTCGACTGCTGACCGCAATTCTGGCAGAAAAACATTGTCTTGATCTTTTTCACAGGGAATCCTCACCTCCCCCATGGTAAATACCCTTTCCCCGTTCCGGCGTCAACCAATATCCAAAAACGCTTGAGTAATCATTTCAATGCTGATATGTTTTTTCACCGTTAGACTCACTTCACGAAAGGAGCCGCTCATGAACAATCCCCATTTCGCCTCCGGTCCCTGCAGCAAGAGACCGGGATGGAACCTCGATGCGTTGAAGAACACCGCGGTCGGGCGTTCCCACCGTTCGGCCCTGGGAAAGGAAAAACTGCTCCGTGCCATTCAGGAAACAAGACGGATCCTCGGGATCCCGGATCATTATCTGATCGGTATCACGCCCGCTTCCGACACCGGGGCCTTCGAAGCCGCCATGTGGAGCCTGCTGGGCGTCCGGCCGGTCACCGTCCTGGTCTGGGAGAGCTTCTCCGAGGGTTGGGCCACGGACGTCGCCAAACAGTTGAGGCTCAATCCCACGATCCTGAGGGCCGATTACGGGAAAATCCCCGATCTCGGCGCGGTCGATTGGGAAAGCGACGTCGTCTTCGTCGCGAACGGAACGACAAGCGGCGTGAAGATCCCCCACTGGGACTGGATCGCGTCCGACCGGAAGGGCCTCTCCCTCTGCGACGCCACCAGCGCCGCATTCGCGATGCCGATCGACTGGATGAAGGTCGATGTGGCCACCTTCTCCTGGCAGAAATGTCTCGGCGGCGAGGCGGGCCACGGGATGCTCGTGCTGGCCCCCCGCGCCGTGGAACGGCTGGATTCCTACGATCCGCCCTGGCCGCTTCCCAAGATCTTCCGCCTGAAGAAGGGCGGAAAGGTCAACCGGGCGATATTTGAAGCGGACACGATCAACACCCCTTCGCTTCTGTGCGTGGAGGATTACCTTGACGCGCTCCGGTGGGCGGACGGGATCGGTCTCGAAGGCCTCATCCAAAGGAGCATGGCGAATCTCAAAGTCGTCGAGACGTGGGTCGCTAAGAACGACTGGATCACATTCCTGGCCGAAACGCCGGAGATCCGTTCCAACACCTCGGTCTGTCTGTCCGTCGTCAGTGACCGGGTCAAGGCCCTCCCGAAGGAGGAGCGGGCAAAGTTCCTCAGGGAGATCGCAAGCGAGATGGGCAAGAGAAAAGCGGCCTACGACATGGGTTCCTACAAGGATGCGCCTCCGGGATTCCGCTTCTGGTGCGGTCCCACGATCGCCCCCGAGGATATCCGTGCCGCATTGGAAGAACTGGAAAAGGTTTACCGGGAAAAGATCGCTACGTTATAGATTTGTCAAGAAGAAGGAGGAGACCCATGAAGAAAGTGCTGATCAGCGACGACCTCTCCGCGGAAGGGATCGAGGCATTCAAGAAGACACCGGGGATCGAGGTGGACGTCAAGACGAAAATGACCCCCGACGAACTGAAGGCGGTGATTAAGGATTACGACGCGCTGGTCATCCGGAGCGCAACGAAGGTGACACAGGAGGTGATCGATCTCGCCGACCGGCTGAAGGTGGTCGGCCGCGCCGGCATCGGCCTCGACAACGTGGACATCCCGGCCGCCAGTAAACGAGGGATTGTCGTCATGAACACCCCGGGCGGCAACGCCGTCACCACCGGCGAACATGCAATCGCGATGATGCTCTCGCTGGCCCGAAAGATCCCCCAGGCGACGGCGTCGATGAAGGCCGGAAAATGGGAGAAGAGCAAATTCACCGGGCATGAGCTGCTGAACAAAACCATCGGCGTCATCGGCGCCGGCCGCGTCGGCAGCATCGTCGCCGACCGGGCCTTGGGACTCAAGATGAAGGTCCTCGCCTACGACCCCTTCATCTCGCCCGATGCGGCGGAGAAGGCGGGGTTTACCCTCGCTTCGCTCGACGAGATCTTCCAAACGGCCGATTTCATAACGGTCCATACCCCGATGACGAAGGAGACCCGGGGTATGATCAATGCGGCGGCCTTCGCGAAGATGAAGAAGAGCGCCTGCGTGATCAACTGCGCCCGGGGCGGGATCATCGACGAGAAGGACCTTTATGACGCCCTGGTTTCCGGGCAGGTGGCCGGCGCCGCGCTGGACGTTTTTGTGGAGGAGCCGACGAAGAACACGGCCCTGATCGCCATGGACAACGTCATCTGCACGCCCCACCTCGGGGCGTCGACGGACGAGGCTCAGATCAACGTGGCCATCGCCATCGCCGAGCAGATCAGCGCCTACCTGACGACGGGCGAAATCAAGGGGGCGGTGAACTTCCCGGCGGTCAGCGCGGAGATCCTCACCGTCATCCGGCCCTATCTGACCCTGGCGGAAAAACTCGGGAAGTTCGAGGCCCAACTCGTCTCCGGAGGAATCGAGGAAGTTGCCGTCGAATACAGCGGCGAGATCCTCAACTACAACGTCGCCCCCATCACCATCTCGCTGCTTAAGGGTCTGCTCACCCCGATTCTCAATGAGAGCATCAACTACATCAACGCGCCCCTCGTCGCCAAGGATCGGGGCATCCGGGTCGTCGAGGCAAAGAGCAGCGAAGTGAAGGACTACACGAGCATGATCTCCGTGACCGTCAAGACCGCGAGAGAGCAGATCTTCGCCGCCGGCGCCATCTTCGGGCGGCAGGAACCGCGGATCGTCCGGATCAACAAATTCACGGTCGAGGTGATCCCGGAGGGGAGGATGTTCGTCCTGTACAACAACGACAAGCCGGGCGTCATCGGCAATATCGGCACGACCCTCGCCCAGAACGGCGTCAACATCTCCCGCCTCCACCTGAGCCGCGAGCAGGTCGATGGAGAGGCAATGGTCGTCCTCGGCACCGACAGCGTCGCATCCCCGGAAGTCATCGACAAGCTGAGAAAGCTG
>JAHIMW010000146.1 GCA_018896355.1 Pseudomonadota bacterium | reverse complement strand
TATTGGTTTCCAGGGTAGTTCAAAGGACATCAGCGAGCGCAAGCGGGCGGAGGAAAAACTCAAAGATACCCTTGAGATTCTCAGGAAGGCAGTGAACACGACCATCCAGGTCATGGTAGCCGCTGTGGAAACACGAGATCCCTATACCGCCGGTCACCAGATCCGGTCCGCGAACCTTGCCCGTGCCATTGCCACGGAGATGGGATTGCCGCAGGAGAAAATCGACGCCATCCGGATGGCCGGTTCCATCCATGACATCGGAAAACTATCGATCCCTGCGGAGATATTGTCCAAGCCGACCAAGCTGTCGGAAATCGAATTTTCGCTGATTAAGGAGCATGCCCGCAGAGGATTCGAGATGCTGAAAGATGTGGAATCACTCTGGCCCCTGGCAGAAATTGTTCACCAGCACCACGAGCGGATGGACGGCTCCGGCTATCCAGGAAATCTGAAGGGGGATGCCATTCTGATCGAGGCCCGCATCCTCGCCGTTGCCGATGTGGCGGAAGCCATGGCCTCACACAGGCCCTATCGTCCTGGCATGGGCATTGATGCAGCTCTGAATGAAATCGAGAAGAACAGAGGAATCCTTTACGACAGCACTGCCGCAGATGCCTGTTTAAGATTATTTCGGGAAAAAGGTTTTAAACTTGAAGGAACCTGATTTGAAGGGGCAATCATCACTTGGGAAACAGCACCGCAACGACAAAGGCTGGGGGCGGACAAGGCATTCAAATGGAGCGGATAAAGAGCGCTCCGAAGAAGCCGTCCGTGCCGTGGCGGTGGGGGAAGGACCGGAAGAAACCGTCGGCGTCGATGAGTTCCGGGGGAATCCCTTCCGGTGAAATGCGGGTAAAGGCGGGATGGCCGGCGAGAAAATCGGCGACGACATTCTCGTTCTCTTCCGGTGTGACGGCGCAGGTGGTGTAGGCGAGGCGGCCGCCCGGCTTCACGCAGAGGGCCGCGCTCCGGAGGAGTCGCCGCTGGAGCTGCGCGCATTTTTCGAGGTCCGCCGGGGCGATACGCCAACGGATCTCCGGGTTTCTCCGGAGCGTGCCGAGGCCGGAACAGGGGGCGTCGAGGAGAACCCGGTCAAATGCGCCGCGGAAGGCCTCGGGCGTTCCGGTTGCATTCCCCGGATGGGTCTCCACGATCGTTACGCCGAGTCGGCCGGCCTCCGCCGCCAGCAGACGGAGTTTGTCCGGGTGGAGATCGACGGCGGTGATCTTCCCCCGGTTTTTCATCAGGGCGGCCAGGTGGAGGGTTTTCCCGCCCGCGCCGGCGCAGAGATCGAGAACCCGCTCGCCGGGTTGCGGCGCGCAGAGGTGGGCGACGAGCTGGGACGCCTCGTCCTGGACCCGGATCAGACCGTCCCGGAAGGCGGCCGTCTCCCGGAGGCCGGCGGCGGGTGTGGTGAGGATGATGCCGTCCTGGGAGAATCGGGTCGTTTCGGCGGTGATTCCCTCTGCCGCGAGCGCGGCGACGGCCTTCTCTCTCGATGTTTTCAAGCCGTTCACGCGGACGGCAAGCGGCGGGATCCCGTTGTTCGCCCGGCAGACGGCGATCGTTTCGTCGATGCCGTAGCGGTCGAGCCAGCGCTCGACAAGCCAGCGGGGGTGGGAGTGGAGGACGGCGATGGCCCTGCCGGGATCCTTTGCCATCTCCGGCCAGGCGATGCGCTCCTTCTCCCGGAGTACGTTCCGGAGGATGGCGTTCACCAGCCCTGCGGCGGCCGGACAGCCCTTCTTAGCAACGCCGACGGCCTCGTTCACCGCGGCGAAGGCGGGGATCCGGTCGGTGAAAAAGAGCTGGTAGATGCCTGTACGGAGGATGTTCCGGACCGGTATCTCCAGCGTGGAAAAATCGCCCCGGTAGTGCCGGGCGATGATCCAGTCCAGGCGGCCCCGCATCCGGAGCGTTCCGTAGACGAGCTCGGTGAGAAGCCCCCGGTCCTGGGGATTCCGAATCTCCGTTCCGGAGAGGATCTCGTCGAGGAGCGGTTCCGCATGGGCGCCCTGCTGGTCGATCCGGTTCAGGATCTCGACGGCGGCGCCCCGCGGCGTCTTCTGTTTTTTCCGTTCCTCTGTCATATCCGGCTCCTGTCGAACCAACTCACCCCCACCCTTGCCCTCCCCCGTCGCGGGGAGGGATACAGGGAGGGGGCATTTTCATATAAACCCCAGAGTCTGTCCGGGGGCAACGCGGCAGCCGCGGAGGAAGTCGCGGACGGCCATCCGCTTCTTTCCCTCTAATTGCACCTCTTTCAGGAGGACATAACCATTCCCCGCTGTGACGCGAACCGCGCCGGGCGTCTCCCCGGCGATGGTTCCCGGCGCCTCCGCAATGGTGGCCGGTTCCGCCGCAGCCGTGAAGACCTTGAGCTTTTTTCCATCCAGCCACGTGTAAGCGCAGGGGACGGGAGAGAGTCCCCGGATGAGCGAGACGATCTCCCGGCAATCGTTGTTCCAGCGGATCAGACCGGCCTCCCGGTCCAGACGGGGGGCAAGGGTGGCCAGGTTGTGGTCCTGCGGCTGCGGCCGGACCGTTCCGGCCGCCAACATTTCGAGGGTTTTGATGAGCATTTCTGCCCCCAGGATTGCCAGACGGTCGTGGAGTTCCCCGAAGGTCTCCTCCGGTCCGATCGGCGTCTCTTCCTGGAGCAGAATCGCGCCGGAGTCCACCCCCTCGTCCATCCGCATGATCGTGACGCCGGTCGTCTGTTCGCCGCGGATGAGGGCCCAGTTGATCGGCGCCGCCCCCCGGTACTTCGGGAGCAGCGAAGGGTGGATGTTGATGCACCCCTCCCGCGGGGCGTGAATGACCTCCCCGGGGAGGATCCCGCCGAAGGCGGCGACGACGACGAGCTCCGGCGCGAGCCTCCGGAAGGTATCGAGAAAAAGCGGTTCCCGGACCTTCTCCGGCTGGAGGAGTGGAAGGTTCAGGTTTTCGGCGAGGATCTTGACGGGGGGCGGCGCCGTTGCCCGGCCCCGCCCCTGCGGCCGGTCGGGCTGCGTCACGACGCCGATGACGGGGTAGCCGCACCGTACCAGACCCTGGAGCGCCGGAACGGCGAAAGCGGGTGTTCCCATGAAGAGGATGCGCGGGTTGGACATCGTGATCACCTCCTACATGAAATGGACCGGATCCACATCTACCCGGATCTCCAGGCCGCTGCGTTCCGCGCCCTCCATGAGCTTCTCCGCCAGAAGATGGAGGGGACGGCTCTCTTTCCCCCGGAGCAGCATCTGCCAGCGGTACCGTCCCCGGAGCCGGGCGAGCGGAGATTCCGCGGGTCCGATCACATCCGCCTTTCCGCCGGCGATGGTCCCGGCCATCTCCCGGGCCCTCTTCCCGATCTCCGCGACGGCCTTTTTCCCTTCCACCTTTTTCAGGCTGGAGAAATGGAGGCCGATGAGGCGGGAGAAGGGCGGGTAGCCGAGTTCCCGGCGCAGCGGCAATTCATCTTCGTAAAACCCGGCATAGTCGTGTTCCTGCACCCGGCGGATCGCATAATGATTGGGGTTGAAGGTCTGGATGACGACCCGTCCCGGCTGATCGCCCCGGCCGCCCCGGCCGGACACCTGCGTCAGGAGCTGGAAGGTCCGCTCCGCGGCCCGGAAATCCGGGATGTTCATGGAGGCGTCGGCGGCGAGGACGCCTACCAGCGTGATCTCCGGGAAATCGTGTCCCTTGGTGATCATCTGTGTGCCGACGAGGATATCGATTTCCCTCCGGTCGAGACCCCGGAGGATCCTTTCCGTCTCCCCCTTCCGGGAGGTTGTGTCGCTGTCCATCCGGGCGATCCGCGCCTCCGGGAAGAATTTTCGGACCTCTTCCTCGACCCGTTCGGTTCCCGCCCCCTGGCTGCGGACATGGTTTCCCCGACATGCGGGACAAATCGTCGGTGGTTTTGAGGTGAAATCACAATGATGACATTTCAGGACCCCCATGGCGGCATGGTGCGTCAGCGACAGGTCGCAGGAGGGGCAGGTGAAGACGTGGCCGCAGTCCGGGCAGAAGAGGAAGGTGTGGAACCCGCGCCGGTTGAGGAACAGCAGCGTCTGCTTCCGCTGGGCCAGGGTCTCCCCGAGTGCCGCGATCAACGCACGGGAGAGGAGCGGCGTCCGGCCCTGTTCGTCCCTTTCCGTTTTCATGTCGACCACTTCGACAACGGGGAGGGGCCGGTCGTCCACCCGGAATGGAAGCCTTAAAAGTCGGTAAGCGCCTCTCTTCACCTGAAAAAAGGTCTGGATCCCCGGTGTCGCGGAGCCGAGGATCACCAAAGCCCCCGCGGCCTTTCCGCGGACCAGGGCCAGATCCCGGGCGTTGTAACGCAGCCGGTCGTCCTGCTTGTAGGAGGGGTCGTGCTCCTCGTCCACAACGATCAACCGGAGGTTCCGGACCGGCGCGAAGAGGGCCGACCGGGCGCCGACGACCAGGTTGATCCCTCCGCTGCGGATCCGCTTCCACTGATCGTACCGCGCGCTCCGGGCGATGCCGCTGTGGATGACGGCGATCTCCCGCTTCGGAAACCGGCTTTGGACGCGGGAGAGAAGTTGCGCCGTAAGCGCGATCTCCGGAACGAGGTAGATCGCGCCACCGCCGTTCCGGAGGACCTCATCGACGGCCCGCAGATAGACCTCGGTTTTGCCGCTTCCCGTCACGCCGTGGAGGAGAGAGGGAGAGAAGCGTCCCGAGGCGAGGCGCGCCCGGATCTCGTCGAGCGCTTCGGCCTGCGCCCCGTTCAGCATGATGTCGTTTCCGTTCCTCCCGATTTCCGGTGCGGGACCCGCTCCCCGGAAGAGCTCCTTCTCGCGGAGGCGGACGATGCCTTTTGCCTCCAGGGTCCGGAGAAAAGCGGCCTCCCGGAAGCGGTTTTCAAGGCCGGAGAGCGGCAGTTCACCCTTCTCCCGGAGGAGGGTGACGAGGGCCGACTGCTTTGGGGTGAGTTTGATTCCGACGGGGATGTCTGCCTGGATGCCGATCCATCTCTCCCGCTTCGGCCGGACGTCGATTCCTCCGGGGAGAATCTCTGCCAGAACCCTCCCCAGCGGGTGAAGGTAATAGCGGGAGACCCACTCGTACAAGGCAAGATCCTCCGAACCGAAGAGGGGTTCGGGGTCGGGAAGGTCGAGGATCTCCTTGACGGTCTGATCGCAGGCCGCCTCGGTCCGGATCTCGATGATCCAGCCGGTCATGCGCTTCCTCCCGAAGGGGACAACGACCCGCTTTCCCACGGCCGCGACCGGGACGAACGTCTCGGGGACGGCATAGGTGAAGCTCTTCGCGGAGGGGATTGGAATGGCAACTCGGACAAACATACGGCCGGTCCTGAAAAAAGCTGCTGACCCCATGGGCAGGCGTCAAAAAAAATCCCCATCCGTCCCGCCGGGACAAAGGGGAACGAGGGGGGATCGGAAAGCGGCCGCGTGGCCGCGCGGGGTTGCCTTTGGGATGGAAGTTTATTCCCCCTTGAGCTTTTCCATCTTCTCCTGCTTCATCTTGCAGTT
>JAHIMW010000145.1 GCA_018896355.1 Pseudomonadota bacterium | reverse complement strand
TGTAAAAAAATGACTATGGGCTAATGTAACGCTCTGTCGCTGCCAGGCACAAAAATACTTAACTCTTGCTCAATTTATCGATGGGCAGGTGGGGGATTTTGAAGTGGCCACAGGTGGGGGATTTTGGGTGGCCGCCCGGGGCCGTGGAATGGATCGGTGGTATTTCCGCTTTTGTTGGCATAAATGGCGCAATTATTTTTCTTTTTCATAAGACTCGGATTATTGAGCTATTAATTGATAAATGGGGACCCGGATCTACCCTTTCCGCTTTGGTTATAGGAGTTCTTTGGTGCGGTTTTGCGTTCCTCGTTGCCTCAGCCTTTTTTTGGCTCTCGGATAAAACTGGATTACACTATTTGATTGAAGACTGGGTTTTATCGGGGGGCACTTGGGATGCTCAACAAAGTCATAGTATTCATAAATATAAAACTTTTCCACGAAGGGAAAGAAGGACGCTTATTAGAGACCTAAAGAAAGAACTTGAAGTATTTAGCGACTTTAAGAAAGCACTTGAAAGGAAGAAAGAGCTTGAGGAATCTCCTGACTTAAAGAAAAAGCTTGAGGAATTTCCCGACGCAAAGAAAGCGTTTGACACATTTTTCCCTTTCGGAAAGGAAGCCTTTGACACCGACGACAAGGAGCTATCTTGTTATGACGACGAGGAGCTACCTGATAGTGTGGAAGGCAGTATGGAAAGATTTAATCGGATCATTGGCAACCTCGCTGAAGAGGCTGATATTTCTTCCCGCAGACTCATTAGTCAGCCGGAGCATGCAACTTGGAAAGGTTTCGTGCTAACACTTAAAAAAACCTCTACCAACCTTGAATTAGAGTTGAAAGACATTGCAAAATACCACAAAAGTATACAGCCATTGCTAATACTTGCATCCAAGATCACATCGCAGGCATTGTATAGAATTATTGATTCTGGTAACGATAAGGGAAAAGCGGCCATAATTTAGGCAAGCAGGAGAATTACCTTGCAACCTCTATCCCCAATCACGAGCAAGGAGTCGCCGAGAGAAATCTTGGCTGTGGATTTCAAGTCATTGCGCGGCGGGCTTCCTATTCGCGGAGGCTGGGGTTACACGAAATCGGAAGCATGCATCATTGATAAGAATGATCCGCTTGTTGACCCAGCACTTCCTTTTGACGGAGTTGATGTGGAGTATGTCTTCGTTGAGAAGCGCATATACGAAGAAATGATCATATTTCGCCTGGACGGAGAGAAATTCTCCGGCCTTCGCTGGAATCTTCTGGAACAAAGCCTTTTGCAAGAGGCAGGAAAATATTTTGATAAACTCGTCTTCGAAATCACAGCCCTCCCCGAAAATGACTGGGAAGAATTGAAGGCAGAATTTGAGGGGCCTCAAGGACATGGGACCCCCGGCTTCGACGAGGTAGTGCATGAGAGAAAACGCCAAGAGAAAATGTTGCGATTCACCAGGGAGTTCTGGTTCGACATTACGAGTTTTTACGGGCAGGGGGTGGTCATTACTGACAAATTGCCTGGAAAGAAGAAATTGCTGCCGCCAGAGAGTTTCAAATTCACCGATAAATTCAAGAAACTATTTGGAATTGATTGATTGCCTAACAACAGCTTCATCCCGGACTGGCTTTTCCGCTGGCGCTCCAAAGCCAGCCGGTTAAGCTGGGCGTTAATGCTCCACTTCAAACGATAATCCTTAGTGTTTTCGTCGATTGAGAATGTTTGTTTGTAGGTGGCTTCAATAACCGGTAGACGTCTTTGGGGTAAAGCAGTACCGGTTGAAATATGCTACACAAATGCTTTCCTTCAAAAACAAGACTTCAATAAAGAATAACCTCTGAGTGTCGTGAGGGGCAAGGATAAGTAGGCGAACAAAAACCCAGTACGCATGAGCCGGATGAATTGTGTTTCGTTGCAGACCGTTAGAGGATGCGGCGCCAGCGCCGGCGCAGGCGGAGGGAATTACTGACGACCGAAACGGAACTCATCGCCATCGCAGCCGCGGCGAACTCCGGATTGAGGAGGATCCCCCAGAGCGGGTAGAGGACGCCCGCGGCGATCGGGATCCCGACGATGTTATAGATGAACGCCCAGAAGAGATTCTGGCGGATCGTCCGCATCGTCTCGAAGGAGAGGCGGATCGCCCGCGGCACGGCGAGAAGATCGTCCTGCATCAGCGTGATATCCGAGGCCTCGATTGCGACGTCCGTCCCCGCGCCGATCGCGATTCCGATATCTGCGGCCGTGAGCGCCGGGGCATCGTTGATCCCGTCTCCCACCATCGCCACGACCTCCCCCGCCTCCCGGAGACGCCGGATCTCCGCGGCCTTTTCGCCCGGCAGCACCTCCGCGAGGATCCGGTCGATGCCGAGGGTTTTGCCCATCGCCTTCGCCGTTCCGGCGTTGTCTCCCGTGATCATCGCGACCTTGAGCCCCATCCCCTTCAGCGCGGCGACGGCCGCGGCCGCGGAGGGCTTCGGCTGGTCGGAGAATCCCAGCAGGCCGAGAACGCGCCCCCCCTCCGCCACGAAGACGGAGGTCTTTCCCTCATCCGCAAGCCTCGCGGCCTCATCTTCCATGTCGCCGCCCGCGCCCGTCCCCCCTTCCGGGAAAATGCGTTGGTCCTGCCGCGCGGAAGAGCTTTGCCCTCCCGGCGAACCCGCCGCATCCTCTTGCGCACCGCCGATTACGATCCCTTCCCCTTCGAGAAAACGGCGGTTGCCGAGAAGCATGGTCTTCCCGTCCCTGACGGCTTTCGCCCCGAGACCGGAAACCGCCTCGAAGCCGGTGACCGCCCCCGCAAGCAAACCGTCCCGCTTTCCCCGTTCCAGAACCGCCCGGGCGAGCGGATGTTCGGAGACAGCCTCGATGTCGAGGGCCGCCTGCAAGACCTCCGCCGGCGCGACCCCGGAAACGGGCAAGATATCCGTGACCTCCGGCTCGCCCCGCGTCAAGGTTCCTGTCTTGTCGAAGACGACGGTCCGGAGCCTGTAGGCGTTCTCCAGGCTCTCTCCTCCCTTGATCAGGATGCCGTTTTCCGCCCCGAGCCCCGTTCCCACCATGACCGCCGTGGGGGTCGCGAGCCCGAGCGCGCAGGGGCAGGCGATGACGAGGACGGAGACAAAATTGAGCAGCGCGCGGCTGAAAACGGGATCGGGAACAAAAAAATACCAGACCAGGAAGGTGAGCAGGCCGATCCCGAAGACGACGGGGACGAAGATGGAAGCGACCTTGTCCGCCAGGCGCTGGATCGGCGCCTTGGACCCCTGCGCCTCTTCGACGAGGCGGATGATCTGCGCCAGCGCCGTCTCGGCGCCGATCCTCGTCGCCCGGAACGTGAAACTCCCCGTCCGGTTGATCGTCGCCGCAAAAACCTCCGTCCCGGCCTCCTTGGCGACCGGCATGCTCTCCCCGGTCAACATCGACTCGTCGACGCTGGAAGTACCCGAAATAACGAATCCGTCCGTCGGGATCTTCTCCCCGGGCCGGACGACAACGAGATCCCCCTTCAGGAGCGCCTCAATCGGAATATCCGTCTCTGCGCCTTCCCGGACGACGCGCGCGGTCTTCGGCTTCAGCCCCATCAGGCGCTGGATCGCCTGGGAGGTCTTCCCCTTCGCCCCGGCCTCGAGAAGACGGCCGAGGATGATCAGGGTCACAATGAGGGCCGCCCCATCGTAATAGACGTGGGGCATGATCTCCGCCCCGGCGAAGAACCGCGGGAAGAAGGTCGCGAGCGACGAGTAGAGCCAGGCCGCAAGCGCCCCGACCGCGACCAGCGTGTTCATGTCCGTCGTCCGCTGGCGGGCCGCCTTGATCGCTCCGATGAAGAACCGGCTCCCGACCCAGAAGACAACCGGCGTCGTCAGGAAAAAGAGGCCCACCAGCAGCGGTTGCCTCGGGATTCCCATCAGAAACGGGAACCAGTGTTGCATCGAGCCCAGGAAGATGACGCCGCTGAGGACGATCCCGACGGCAAAGCGGGCTTTAAGCTCCTTGATCTCCTTCTCGCGGGCCGCACCGATCGGGTCCTCGCGGGCGTCATCGGGAATTCCGAGGAACTCGTACCCCTGATCGGCGACCACCTGCCGGAGCGCCTCGACGCCGGCCCAGCCGGCGTTGTGAGAGACGGTCGCCCGCGCGGTTGCGAGGTTCACCGCGACCTCCGTCACCCCCGGAACCTCCCGGAGGGCGTTCTCCACACGACGGACGCAGGCGGCGCAAGTCATCCCGCCGACGGAAACGGTCGTTTTCAAGGCATGGTCAACCGGCAACGTCAAACCCCGCTTTCACGATCCGCTCCCGGATCAGCGCCCGGTCAATCGGCTTCTCCTCCGTGAAGGCCGCCTCCCCTTTCTCCAGATCCACCTGGACATCCTTGATTCCGTCAATGGCGCTGAGCGCTTTGGTTACGGCCATGACACAGTGCCGGCAGGACATCCCCTTGATTTGAATCGTTGTCATCCCTTTCTCCTTATTCTCTGTCACACCA
>JAHIMW010000144.1 GCA_018896355.1 Pseudomonadota bacterium | reverse complement strand
GTCAACTTGTTCTGGTTGATCTCAAAGCGCACTTTTTCCGGATATGGATATCCCTCGGGTTTGTCGTTCATGGCCGCCGCCCAGCAGTAAATATCGGTGGCTTCCGTTGATAAGCCTTCAACCAGATCCGTGGTGAAGGTTGCGATACCGCACTGGCGGGGCAGATAGTTGCCGATTACGGCAACCGAGTCGATTCCCTCATAATACTTAATAACAGATGACATGATACCCCTCTTCTTGTGGTTACGTGTCGCCCATCAATCAGCCCATTGTTGAAATTTTTGAGTCGAGGTCGGGTAGAAATACGGTGCGCGCATGTTCAGGGCAACGTCTTCCATTGTTTCCGCCGTTTCCAGCTTCGTGGCAAAGAGACGCAAGACCATGCATCACGTTTCCGCAAACACCCTCTCATCCAGCCGCTAACATGCATGTGCTCCATATCACAATTGTGAATGAAAAGGAACATCATTGATAACGGCTTGAAGTCAAGCATCTTCATCGATGTTGACAATTTGAGGAGTTCAGGAAGCACATCTCAACCCCGATCATCCTCCAAGAATGCCAGCTTTCATCCGGAATTCAGTAATATACCTGGATAACCAAAATTGCAACTTTGATAGCGTTGCGTGCCCGCAATAAAAGGTATCTAATGAGGAAGCTATACGTAAGTCTCACAAAACCGGCTTACCAAAGGGACCATAGCCGCAACAAAAAACCAGAGAAGAGTACAGAGGAAGGTTTGAATTTCCTCCAGCGAAAACCGGATAGCCAAAGAGGGTACTGGGGACCCTATTTTTTAAAGAGAGAAAACTACTTTCAGGGCTTGATCGATCACACGCATATCGTCTTGTTCCAATTTGCCCCGCACCCGAGACAATCTCAAGCGATAGTCAATCGGACGGGTTTGCAGGCAGTCGGCGACGGACTTCTTGTCAAGTCCGTTTATCGTAGAAGGCGCAAGGGTCACATTAGTCATGATTCGCGCCTTCTTCTCATTCCAGGCCGTGATCGGCACAACCTGGATGACGGGGACGCGCGCATTATAAACATCGTTGGTCACGACCACGCAAGGTCGCACTTTACCTGTCTCAGACCCCTGTGCCGGATCCAGATCGATATCGATGACCATGCCCCGTTCAATGGTCGTCATTCGGGCCATCCCTGTGCGGCTGAGTCTGTCAATGCCTTGAGTTCAGAATCCTCCATGTAAGTCTCAGCATATAAATCGGCTGATTCCCTCAATTTCTGCGATTCCAACTTTTCCCTTAACAGATTCAGCGACTCACGAACCATGGCGCTTTTATCCTTAAAACCGTAATCCTTATAATTATTTAAAAACTCAATCTGATTCTCTTTACAACTGAATTTTGCCTGCTGCATCGCGCCCCCCTTAAAGGCCATCAAACTGGGCCTTAAAACTGGCCTAAACTATAAGGGCATACCGAAATAAAGTCAATGGAGCCAATTGCAAAACTCTTCAAAATATGGTCCCCCCTCCCTTCACGGGAGGGGGTTAGGGGGTGGGTGAAATTGTAACATGATGATTTAATGCAACCTTCCCCCCACCCTAACCCTCCCCCGCCAGGGGGGAGGGGACTTATAGGTACTTTTGCAATTGGCTCAATGAAAAAATAAATCGGGTGCTGTCCCAATCCATTATCCGCTTGAAATTCACTATACGAACTCATAGTAGGAAGTTCCCCGTGGTCTGTCAGCGGGGCGTCGAATCCGGAAGGCCGCCGTCGACGGGAATGGTGGCGCCGGTTGTCGGCGTCTGATGGGTCACGAAGAAAACCACCGCCCGCGCGACATGCTCAGCGGTGACCCGCGCCTTCAGCAAATTTCGCTCGCGATAATACTCCTCAAGACCTTTTTCATCAAGGCCGCGGGCCTTCATGCGGTCCGGCCCGACCTGCGTCCACAGGCCCGATCTCTTCGACCCGTGCGAAAACACGGCATCGGGCGACACCATGTTCACGCGCACGCCCATTTCCGCGAACTCGATGCTCGCAACGCGGCACAACTGGTGGGCCGCGGCCTTTGTCGCGCTGTACGCGCCGAACTTCGCGCCGGGCGCAAACACGTTCTTCGTCGAAATCAGCACGACGTCGCCGGCGGTGTTCTGCAGTTTGAAGAGCTTTCCCGCCTGGGCAAGCATCAGAAGGGTTCCTTCGATATTGACCCGCTCTAATTTTCGAAATGCGTCCAGATCCATTTCCGTAAGCGTAGAGACATGCGCCAGGCCCGCATTGATGACGACGATATCGATCCCGCCGAATGCCTCGACTGTTTTTTCAAATGCGGCCGCTACCGCTGCGCCGTCGGTCACATCCAGCGGCACAACGAGCGCCTGCTCCCCATACAGGTTTTTCAGCGTGAACGCCATAGCGTCCAGATTCTCGCCTGCAAGATCCGTCGCGGCGACATGGCAACCCTGTCGGAGCAATTCTTCGCAGATGCCCGACCCGATCGCGCCGGCCGCTCCCGTGACGATCGCCACGCCGCCCCGCAGCGGCGGCTTTTGACCTTTACAGGCGACCTTTGTCCGCTGAAACGCCCTGAATTCCATGTCGAACAGATGCTCTTCCGTCAGTCCGAGGTATGTTCCGTCCGTTTCACTGATCGCGCGCTTGACGATGAGCGCCTGCTCCGTGATGTCGCGGGCGATTCGCGCCATGCCCAGGTCCGGTCCTGCGCAGACGGCGCCCAGGCCGGGCAGCAGGACGACCCTCGGCAGAAGGTCGAAACCGGAAGCGTCGAATTCCGGGAGACGTGATGAGAATTTCTTGAGATAGGCGTCATAGCGGGCGCTGAACAATTCGATCTCCCGGGCAACCTGTCGGCCAAGGAGATCGATGTCTTCATAATCGGGGTTTTCGATGAACAGCGGATACGCCTTTGTCCGCACCAGATAATCCGGTGTCAGCGGCTCTGTGCAGGCAAGCGCGTTGGCATCGGGAGAGTCAAGAATATCGAGAGTCTCTCTGGAGATGAGCGGCGCGAGGACCGTTTTTTCATGCGTGTTGTCCGGGTCGTCGGACTCCGGCGAAAGCAGGCCCCGGAGCAGCGGCGCGATTTTCGTATAACGCTTCCGGGCGGTTTCAAGGGGTGTCGCCGTGTTCAGCGGGAAGATCCTCCGCCGGGACTTCCGCAGGTATTCTTCCGCCCTGCCGACCATTTCTATCGTACTGTCATACGCCTGTTTCGGACCCGTCCCCCATGTGATCAGGCCGTGATGCATCACCACGATCGCCCGGAGCTCTTTTCCGGCGTCGAACGCATCGGCGACCGCGCGGCCAAGCGCCAGACCTGAATTGATATACGGCGCCACCCCGACATCGCCTCCCAATGCGGCGGTGATCGCTTCTTCACCCCCGGCCCGATTGGTCAGCGCCAGGATGGCCGTCGGATGCGTATGCACAATGCTTCTTTGGTCGAGGAAGGCATGCATCAACGTCTCGATCGAAGGCAACGCATCGCCGGGTTTGAGCATGCGCGTGCGGAATTCGTCGGCCATGATTTCATCGGTCAGGGACGAAACGGCGCGCAGTTTCTTGAGATAAGCATGGTCGAGACAGACAAAATCCGAGGGGAGAACCGCTTCCAGCGCAACACCCGACGCCTTCACAAAAAGCGCCGCAACCTCATCGCCGGCAACGGTTTTGACCACCCCCTTGAGCGACGTGTTTCCGCCGCCGTGCATGGCCAGATCCGGCCGGCTTCCCAGCAGGCGCGTCGCATAGGCCATGAGCGCGACGTCGTTTCCCCTTTCAGGGCCATGGGCCTTTATGAAATCGTCCGCTTCCGCTTCAATCCAGCCGTTGTTCATGATGGTTGCTTTCCCGTCAGGGCATTATGCCTGTTGCTGTTTCAGATCGAGGAACATCTCATACGCCTGCTTGGGTCTCATGTTTTCATGAACCACCTTGCGAACGGCTCTGATCATGGCCACCGGCGCTTCGGACTGGAAAATGTTCCTCCCCATGTCCACACCCGCCGCCCCCTGGTTGATCGCCTCATAGGCCATCTGCAGCGCATCGAGCTCGGGGAGTTTCTTGCCGCCGGCGATGACGATGGGAACGGGACAGGCGGCGGTAACCGTCTCAAAATCGGGCACGAAATAGGTCTTGACAAACGCAGCCCCGAGCTCGGCGCAGATGCGCGTGGCAAGCCGGATGTACTTGGTGTCGCGGACCAGTTCCTTGCCGACCGCCGTTACACCCAGAACCGGAATGCCGACCCGGTTGCCCATGTCGATCAGACGCGTAAGGTTGATCACCGACTGCGTTTCGAACGCGCCGCCGATGAACACCTGTGTCGCAACGGCGCCTGCGTTCAGGCGAACCGCATCGTCCATATCCATCGCGATATGTTCGTTGGAGAGTTCCTTCAGAATGCTCGGTCCGCCGCTGGCGCGAAGCACCGTGGCCTTATTCAGCGAAGGAGGGATTACAGACCGCAGAATCCCGCGTGTAAGCATGAGCGCATCGGCGTAGGGCGCGAGCGGCAGGATGGTGATATCCGGCCGCTCCAGACCGGTCGTCGGTCCCTGGAAATAGCCGTGGTCAAAGGCGAGCATCACGGTCTTTCCGGACGTTGCATTAAAAATGCGGGCAAGCCGGTTTTTCATCCCCCAGTCATAGGAATTCGACCCTTTCAGGAAAAAGAGTTCGCTCTTTTGAGGTACATCCGTATAAAAACTTTTTTCGACCTTTCCGGTATCCGCTTCAGGCATGAAATCCTCCTTTAAAATTGTAATCACTACAGCGTCAGACAAACTCCCATACCCGGTTCGAGCACAACGAAGGATGAAAACCGCCCACCCCTCCCTCCCCCGTCGAGGGGGAGGGATACAGGGAGGGGCATTTTTTTAACGAGCCTGGACGGCACGAGTATAACGGGGAGGCGCTTGTCCGTCAATCATATTTACCGACAATTCGCCGACCTGAACGTTTCCTTCCTTGACAATCTATTCAAATTCATTAAGATGAGACAAAAGGCTGATCCCGTGCAGCGCATTGCGGGAGAGAGGAGGATTGAAATGCCGACATACGAGTATGAATGCAAAGGCTGCAATAAGAAATTTTCCGTAATTCTGAGCATTTCGGAGCATGAAACGACCAAGGTTTCCTGTCCGAAGTGCAAAGGAAAGAGGGTCAAACAGAGCCTCTCCACCTTCACCGCCAAGACCAGCCGGAAAAGCTGAGAGCCTCTCTCCCGTCAGGTCATCCAGTGGGGGCGATCGGCCATCCAGGCCTTCACGGTTTCCGACAGCCACTCCTCGATTCCCCGGACAAGATAGAATTTCGGGAGGAGCAGGTCGTCCGCCGGTGAAATCATCTCCTCGTCGATGGCCGTCCGGGCCAGCGCCGTATTGGGATAGATGCGGATGCCGGAGGTGACTTTCAGCTGATCGAGGGGGAGAGAGTCGGCGAACGTCAGGCTCTCCAAAACGGACTCCCGGGTTTCCCCGGGACCGCCCAGCATCAGGAACCCCATCTGCCGGATGCCATGTCGCGCGAGGATCTCCGCCATCCGCCGGACCTCCCGAAGGTCGAATTTCTTGTTCATGTTGCGGAGTATCCGTTCGGAGCCGCTTTCGAAGCCGAGGCTGACCTCCTCGCAGCCGGAATCCGCCATCATCGCAATCAATTCCTCATCGATCTTTCCGGGGTAGAGGATGCACCGCCAGCGGATATCCAGGCCGCGGTCGATGATTTTTCTGCAGATTTCCTTTGCATAGCCGGCAGGAACGTTGAAGGTGTTGTCCACGAAAAAAATCTTCCGAAAACCATCTCCAACGCATCTGTCCAACTCCGCGACGACTGCCTCCGGGGATCTTTTCCGAATCGTGCGCCCCTCGATGGTCGCCGTGGAACAGTAACTGCAGTCCATCGGGCAACCCCGTCTCGTCTGAAATGGAAGCCACAGCCCCCGGTCCCGGGAGACGAGAAATTCATTGGCCCGGGAAACGGGCAGGGAATCCAGATTGATGGCATACCTCCTTTCGCCCTGAAGACCTCGACCCCTCATGTACAGGCCGGGCGTTCCCGAGAGGTCGGCTTTGCGCGCAAGCCGATCGAGCAGGGTTAGAAAGGCGATCTCTCCCTCCCCCTGGATTCCCATGTCGGCCTCCAGATAGGTCAGCACGCTCTCCGGAAAGATGCTGTAGCCAGCTCCCCCCAGGACGATGGGGGCGGCGGAAAGTCCACGGCAATTTTGGACGACGCACCTGACCTCATCGAGGAGGAACCGGCCATCTTTGGCCTGGTCGTCGATGTTCCGGATCGAAATCCCGATTACATCGGGGCCGAAAGAGGCGATGGTTGTCCGGATAAGAGACTCCGAATCGCCTTCCACCATCAGATCCAGAACCATGGCCTCGTGGCCGACGCTTTGTGTCGCCGCGGCCACGCAGCTCAACCCCAGAGGGAGGGGAAGGATGTTGATTTTTTCCGTATTGGCAGAGATCAGGAGTACCTTCATCGGATCATTTGTCCTCGACATCTGTTTTTCTTTTCCCCGGCAGCACTGCCCTGTATTCTATCACACAAAGATCCGGAAGTCCCGTTGAAATCGATGATCGCATCCTATCCGCGTTATGCCCACATGGTATTATCGGTCAACCGGCGGGTCCCCATTTGCGGCTTGTAATGGGCGGCGGTTTGGTTTATGTAACAATAGTTCATAGTGTATTCCAGTAATAGGCATTATAGTATAAAATATTGGTATTACTGAAGATTACTGACACAAATAGCTGGACAGTGCTGGGAAATACCAGAAAGGAGGCAAAATGCGGGTAAGGGTATCGGCGGTATTCGAAAGGGAAGGGGAGATCCTCTGTATGAAGTACATCTACGGCGGCAAGGAGGTCTTTGCGCTGCCGGGCGGTGGCGTGGATCAGGACTGCCCCCTCCAGGAGGCGATCGTGAACGAGTGGCGGGATGAGCTCGGCGTCAGGCTCGACGCCGGCGCTGTCATCATGATCGGCGAGGCGCCCGCCACCAAACGACATCCCCAGACCCTGCACGTCATCTTCGAGGCTCTCGAGATCCGCGGGACCCCGAAGATCAGACCGGACAACACCCGCTCCCTCGACATTGCCTGGGTGCCGATTGAAAAATTAGAGGGAACTCCTCTTTATCCGGATGTGGGAAAGAAGCTCTTCGACTACCTGACGACCGAGCCCCGGAGATCCATCGAGTTCATCGGGAATTGCATGGAAAGGGGTTTCTGGTGAACGGATGAAGCGCAACGCAGCATCCGGACTTTTTACGAAGCCGTCATCCTTTGGGCGGATCATCGTCACGCTCGGTCCCGCAGGCGCACGAAGATGACTTGGAAAGGGAGGGCATTTCCGCAGGAAAGACAAAACGGACGGCCCGTTCGTAGAGCAGATAGTCCCATGCCCAGTTGATAAGCACCATGATCCGGTTGCGGAAACCGATCAGATTGAAGAGGTGGATGACAAGCCAGAGGAGCCAGGCGAAGAAACCGGTGTAGGCGGCGGAACCGATGGCCGCTCCCGCGGTATTGCGGCCGATGGTGATCATCGAGCCCCGATCGCGATAACGAAAAAGCTGCGGCGGTTGTCCGTCGATTTGTCGCAAGATGTTTTTTGCGGCAGCCATACCGGATTGGATAGCCACCTGCGCCACCATCGGCAGGACGCGGCCGTTCTCTTCGATCGAAGCCAGATCCCCGGCCACGTAGATTTCCGGGTGGCCGGGCACTTGCAGCGTCGGCAGGACGGAAACACGCCCGTTCTTCTCCGTTGGGAGTCCGGACAGACCGGCGATGGGTTCGCCCTTTACACCGGCGGTCCACACAATGGTCCGGGTTTCAATCTTATCCAGGCCGCCCAGGATCACGCGGTCCGGGGTTACTTCCGCGACATGCGCCCCCAGTCGCACCTCAACGCCCATCTTGCCCAGCCTCTCAAGCGTGTAGAGGCGCACGGACTCCGGCATGCCGGCGATCAGATGGTCCGCCGCCTCCAGCAGAATGATCCGAACGGCGCTGAAATCGATTGTCCGGTAGTCCTGGACAAGGGGACCATGGACAAGTTCGCTGAGCGCGCCCGCATACTCCACACCCGTGGCGCCGCCGCCCACGATGACAAATGTGAGCAGGCTTTTCAGTCTGGCCGCGTCCGTCTCCCGGGCAGCCCTTTCAAAACAGCAGATGATGTGGTTTTTCAGGACTACGGCCTCTTCGAGGGTCTTGAGAAAATAGGCATGGGTTTCCACCCCCGGCAGGCCGAACGAATGGGATATGCTTCCTGTGGCCAGAATCAGGTAATCGTAAGAAATCGCCTCGCCATCGGTCTCAATCATTCGGTTTTTCAGGTCAATTCGCCGGGCGTGGGCCAAAGCAAAGTCGATGTTGGAATTTCTGCAGAGGATGTTGCGCACGGGATAGGCGATATCCTCCGCTTCCAATTCGGCTGCGGCCACCTGGTAGAGGAGGGCAAGGAAGGTGTGGTAATTGTTCCGATCGACGACAAGGACGTCGACCGGTTTTTTCGCCAGGTTCCGGGCGGCCCAAAGTCCGCCAAAGCCCGCGCCGATAATGGCTACCCTCGGCCTTGCGCCATGGCTCATCTGTCCTTTGGAACCTGATTTCATATCGGCATCGGGCAACATATAAAAAACCTTTTCATTCTTTCACTTTGCCTTGGCGTATCCTACACGCAACGGATCTTGATTGCCAATGGGAATTTTGCAGGGAGCCTTCAAGAAAAGTCCTTTCAAGAATCCACCCTGTCATGATAGACTGCGCCCGGAAGTGTTTGTATGAGGGTTTTTTCTTAAGCTTCATGCAGTGCATCAATAATGATAGCGATATTAGGAGAGGAACGGGCGTGAAAAAAGAAAATGTAATTCTTTTCAGCGGCGGCGCTGAAGGGGCTGAAGCGGAATTTGGCAAGAACGCGGAGCGCTTTGGGATTGAGGAGGTGAACTTCACGTTTGAGGGACACGCCCGGGGCCGCCAGCGGGGTGTGCGAATCCTGAATCACGAAGAGCTGAAAAATGGCGACGTCAGCCTGGAATACGTTTCGAAATTGATGAATCGTCGCTATACGGAAAGCCCTACATTGCGCAAAGTCCTGCAGAGCATCTGGTATCAGATCAACAACGGGCAGGGGATTTACGTGGTCGGGGAAATCCTGGCGGACAAGACCGTGAAAGGCGGTACGGGATGGGGCGCGGAGTTCGCCAAAATCTGCAACAAGCCGCTGTTCGTGTTCGATCAAAAGCGCAACGGTTGGTTCCGGTGGAGTCAGTCGGACTGGGTTGAACGGGAGAGAGGGAACGAACCGGTCATCAGCCAACCGCATTTCGCGGGGACGGGGACGAGATTTCTCCAGGAGAACGGCAAAAAGGCCATTGCGGAGCTGTTCGAGCGATCATTCTCATGACCGGCAATTGTCCGGTCCCATGCCGGGACGTCTGAAAGGCCCATCAATCCGAAGCCGGAGACGGCAAGGGGCGGGCTTGCGGTCATCGAATGATCCAGGGTCATGAAAAAAGGGACCCGATAGCCGAACCCAATCCCTTGATATCATCAATGGCGTCCCCACGGGGAGTCGAACCCCGGTTACCGGCGTGAAAGTCCGTCAGAAACGCCTTATTCCGCCATTTTATTACCCTTTTAGACCCGTCTAACCCGATCAAAACCGATTAAGTCCCGACCAGATTCACGACCAAATCGAAGCGGTCTCATATTAGTTGGCTCGCCCAGTTCACCTACAACTATTGGATGGTGAACTTTCATCAGAACCGAGTATTACGCATTGAAGGGGAGTAAAGCCTGTGGACGGATTGAAAGCATTGATCGCTACTGTGGAGCCGCACTTTCCCGCTTCTCGATGGTTCGCAGCGTGTCGAGGTATTCTTGTTTGTTTTCGATCCGGAGGGCCTGTTCGATCACCTGCCGTGCCTCCCGATGTCGTTCCTGCATCAGCAGGGCATTCGCCAAGTTATTCATAACGTCAGAGTTATTCGGGTTATAATTTAAGGTGGTACGGAAGAATTTCTCCGATTTTTTGAAATCTCCTATCTTGAACATGAGATTCCCGAGGTTAAAGTAAGGGACCTGCCAGTCTTCTCGCTTCTTTACCGCCAGCAGATATTCCTTTTCGGCGAGATCGAATATCCCTTTCTGCTCGTAGACATAACCGAGATCGTTATGCTGCTCGGCCGTAAGTCTGTCTTCCATCACCACGATCTTGGGCAGTGCGCATGAAGAGAGCAACAACGCAGCCACAAGAAGCAAAATCGCTACCGGTAAACCAGCAAAAAGCTTCTGCCCAGTTTTTCCCATATCTTCTCGAATTCCTCGTAGAGGTATAATTGGGACGCCTCGAAACCGTTATGGGCCAGGAATCCTTGTTCGTTGTAACCGTAGACCACCAGGTAATGCGGTTTGG
>JAHIMW010000233.1 GCA_018896355.1 Pseudomonadota bacterium | reverse complement strand
GGATGAAATTCTCCCATGCCAGCGCCATCGTCGAACGCGGCAGCGGGTCCACCCAGGACAAGATCACCCGGCTCAGGGAAGCGGGGATCATCGTGATGGACAATCCCAACGAGATCCCGGGGAGGCTGAAGGAGCTCAAGCAGCAGGGAAAACTGAGGGTAAAATAAACCAAGGGGGACAGATTTGAAATCTGTCCCCATCAAGAAAGGAGAAGCGATTATGGCAGTCATGAGATCCGTATTTTACGTACCGGGGAACAACGAAAAGATGGTTGCGAAGGCGCCCGAATTTCCGGCGGACATCATCACCCTGGACCTGGAGGATTCCGTTCCTCCCGCGGAAAAGGTGAAGGCGCGCGAGTGCGTCCGGGAAAACCTGAAACACGCCGGCGCCGGCGGTTCAAAGGTCTATTCGCGGATCAACAACTGGGAAACGTTGATGACGAACGATGATCTCGAAGCGATCGTCCACGAAGGTCTTTCCGGCGTCTGCCTGGCCAAGACCGGCGAGGCGGACAACGTGAAACGCCTCGACTGGAAGCTCGAGGAGCTCGAGCGCAGAAGGGGTTTGAAGGTGGGCGGCATCGCGATTCAGCTTCTGATTGAAACGGCCAAGGGGATGATCAACGCCTACGCCTCCGCAACCGCGAGCCCGCGCGTCAACTCGCTGATCTTCGGCGCCGTGGACTACACGAAGGACATGCGGGTGAAGCTGACCTCCGAGGGGCAGGAGCAGCTCTACGGCCGTTACTATACCGCCGTGGCCGCCCGCGCCGCCGGCTGCGTCGCCATCGACTGCCCGTTCGTCGATTTCAAGAATGTCGAGGCATTTGAGGCGAGCGTCATGCAGGGCCGCCAGATGGGCTATGAGGGCAGGATGCTGATCCATCCCAGCCAGATCGAACCCTCCCACAGGCTCTACATGCCGTCTGCCGACGATATCGAATGGGCGACCGGCGTCGTGAAGATCTTCGAGGAAGAGGGGCTCGCCAAGGGCGCCGCCGCCGTTTCCTTCAAAGGCAAGATGGTGGACACGCCGGTCTACGAGAATGCGAGGCAGATCCTTGCAACGATGAAGGAAATCGCCGAGATGGAAGCAACGCGGAAGAGGTAGTTTCCTCCCGGTCAACTTCTTTTTCTTTGAAAGCGAAGCAATCGCCGTTTTTCGGGATTGCTTCGCTCTGTTTTAAGCGCCGGCCGGTTCGCATCGATGCCGGACCGCTGGAGAGAGCGAAGGAGTTCATAATGGAAAAGGATACCATGATCGGTGAACTGGTCCGGCTGGTGGGCAGGGAGAATGTGCTGAGCTCCGATATGCATTTCAAACTCTATGAATACGATGCGTCGCTGATCCGTTCGAAACCCGACTGCATCGTTCTTCCCACATCGACGGAACAGGTATCGAAGGTCGTCAAATTCGCCCATGATCACAAGATTCCCGTCATCGCCCGGGGAGCGGGTACGAACCTGAGCGGAGGAAGCGTCACCGTTCGGGGGGGTATCGCCATCGTCCTGACGAAGATGAATCGGATCCTCGACATGGATATCGAGAATCTGCGTGTGGTGGTCGAGCCCGGCGTGGTGACACTGGACCTGAAGAATGTGCTGGCCAGGCACGGTTATCTCTACCAGCCTGATCCGGCGAGCGAAAAAGTGACCACGATCGGCGGGAATTTCGCTGAGAATTCCGGAGGTCCCCACTGCCTGAAATACGGGGTGACCAGCAACCATGTGCTGGGGGTGGAACTGGTCCTCTACGACGGCCAGGTCGTCCAGGTGGGCGGCAAGGCCCTCGACAACCCCGGCTATGACCTGATGGGTGTTCTGGGGGGGTCAGAGGGGACCCTGGGCATCATCACCCAGGCGGTGCTCCGGATCATGCCGAAGGCGGAGGCGGTCAAGACGATGCTCTGCATCTACAATTCCATTGAAGAGGGCGGCAATACGGTAACCGCGATCATCGGAGAAGGCATCATTCCCGCCACCCTCGAGATGATGGACAACCTGACCATCAAGGCCGTCGAAGAGGCCTATCATGTGGGCTTCCCCACCGATGCGGCGGCCATCCTGATTATTGAGTTAGACGGCCTGAAGGACGGCATGGAGAGACTTACGGAGCGCATCCTCGATATCTGCAGGCAGAACAATGTGCGGGAAATCCGGGTTGCCAAGGACCAGGCGGAGCGCGACAAGATCTGGGCCGGCCGGAAGGGGGCGTTCGGCGCCGTCGGCAGGCTGCGTCCCAACTATCTGGTCAACGACGGCACCGTGCCCAGAACCAGATTGCCGGAGACGCTGGCCAAGGTGGTCGAAATCGGCAAAAAATACAACCTTCCGATCGCGAACGTATTCCACGCCGGAGACGGGAATCTGCATCCGCTGATCCTGTTCGACGAGCGGGACAAGGATGAACTGGCGAGGGTCCATGCCGCGGCGATGGAGATCATGAAGCTCTGCGTGGATATGGGAGGAACGATCAGCGGCGAGCACGGCATCGGCGTGGAAAAGATTGAGGGGATGTCCCTCATTTTCAGCGATAGCGACATCGCCGCGATGAAGAAGGTCAAAGCGGCATTCGATCCGTTGAACCTGTTCAATCCTGGGAAGGTGCTGCCGGAAACGGAAAAAGCCGCATAACGCGGGGAAAGGAGCCCGGGTATGTCCAATTCAAACCAATGGATTTCCGCGTTGAAGGGAATCATCGGGGAACCCAATGTGATACAGGATCCGGATCGGCTCAAGGCCTATGCCGTCGACGGCCTGGCGCCCAAGGCGGTCGTCATCCCCGGAAGCGTCGAAGAGGTATCGAGGCTGCTGGCCTATGCCTATCTGGAAAAACTGGCCGTTGTGCCCCGCGGCAACGGCACCAAAATGGCTGCGGGCGGGATTCCCCTTAAGGTCGATCTGGTTCTGTCCATGCTGCGGATCAACCGGATTACCGAGCACGACATCCCCAACCTGAGCCTCTCCGTGGAAGCGGGGATCACGCTGGCGGAAGTGCAGAAAAAGCTGGTCGCTACCGGCAAGGGTTCGTTCCTGCCCCTTGATCCGCCTTATTCGGAACAGGCCACCATCGGCGGCATCATTGCCACCAACAGCAGCGGGCCGCGGCGGTATCTCTACAGCTCCGCCCGTGATCTGCTTCTGGGCCTCAAAGCCGTTTCCCCAAATGGCGACGTGGTTGCCTTCGGCGGGAAGACCGTGAAGAACGTGTCCGGCTATGACATGACCAAGCTGATGATCGGCTCCTGGGGGGCTTTGGGGGTGATTACCGAAATCACGACGAAACTCCTCCCGTTACCGGAGGCATCGGCGACGCTGCTGGCCTCTTTCGGGGATCTGGCCAAAGCCGGATCGCTGACGCGGAAGATCCTCCATTCGGTCCTCCTTCCCTCGGCCATGGAACTGATGGATGGCAAGGCCGCGGATCGACTCGGGGAAAAGGCGCGATATCTGGTCGCTTTCAGCCTGGAGGGGGTCGGGGAGGCCGTGGAGCGGCAGGTGGCGGAAATCGGAGAGCTGGCCAAGAGGGAAGGGGCTGTCGACACAAAGGTCCTTAAGGGGGAGGATGATCGAACCTTCTGGATCCGGGTTCGCGACTTTGCCCTCGCCTCGGTAGGGGCGCGATTAATCGCGCCCCTACCCGTGATTCTCCGATCCAACGTTGTCATCTCCAAGCTGCCGGAGATCCTGGGGAGATATGAGACGATGGCACGCGACGCCGGGATTGGGTGCGCCCTGATCGGCCATGCGGGCAACGGGATCCTCACCAGCTACATCCTGGATTACGGCGCTGCGAAGATGGGTCCGGTCGTCGATCTGATCGGCAAATTCACCGACGAAGCGGCGAAGCATGAAGGCAATCTGATTGTGGAGTCCTCTCCGCGCGACCTGAAGGAGAGGGTCAGCGTCTGGGGGCGGCCGCGGAGCGATGATGTGGTGATGCGCCGCCTGAAGGAGACGGTGGACCCGGGCGGCATTCTGAATCCGGGGCGATTTGTCGGGGGTGTCTGAGAGAGCTTTGGGGACACGATGCGGCATCATGTCCCCATGCCGATGAAGAGGGAATGGAATCATGGAAAAGCAAGAATTGTTCGGTGAGAATACCCGAGAAAATATCTATCACTGCATCAAGTGCGGTCTTTGCATCGCCCATTGTCCGGTCTATAAGGAGGTTCTGCTGGAAGAGGCGACGCCGCGGGGCAAGGTGCAGCTCTCCCGCTACCTTTCCGAGGGTGGGCTGGATCTGTCCGAGGAGGTGAAGGAGGCGTTCTTCTCTACATGTCTGTTGTGCGGATCCTGTGTGGCCAATTGCCCCAGCGGCGTCCACGGCGACCATCTCTTCTCCGGCGTGCGCTGGCGGGCCGTGCAGCGCTACGGCATCGACTGGAAGAAGAAGATGATGTTCCAGCTTCTGGCCAGTAAATGGAAGATGTCCACGTCGGCCTGGTTCGGCAAGTGGGCCCGCAAGATGTTCGGCGGTCCCTGGATCGAATCGAAACTCAACGCGGGCGCGCTGAATGTGGAACGGATTCCGGCCTTCAATGAGAAGCCCTTCTCCGAGACCGTTCCGGAGGTGGTGAAGCCGGAAGGCGAGGCCAGGGGGAGGGTGCTTTACTTCCACGGCTGCGCCACCAACTATCTCTATGGCGATATCGGTCGGGCGGTGGTGGATGTGCTGAAAAAGATGGGTGTCGAGGTGATCATTCCCAGGGATCAGTCCTGTTGCGGTCTTCCCATTTTCATGTCCGGAGATCGCGAAACCTCGCTCCGGTGCATTCGGGACACCCTGAAACTCTTTTCCCGGCCGGACGTGGACGCCGTCGTCGTCGACTGCGCCACCTGCGGCGCGGCGCTCAAGAACGAATACGCCCACCTGTTGCGCGACCTGCGTCAGTTGGGCGAGGAGGTCAAGGATGAGGAGATCCAGGCGGCGGACCTTCTTTCCGCGAAGGTGCAGGATGTGACCGTGTTCATCGACGCGCATAAGGAGTGGCTCCCGAGGCTGGAAGGAAACGGAAAGAAGGTCCGCGTCACATACCACGATCCCTGCCACCTGGTGATGGGTCAGAAGATCAGCGCCCAACCCCGGAACGTCCTGAAGGCGATACCCGGCGTGGAATATGTGGAACTCCTTGGCGCCAATGACTGCTGCGGCGGCGGCGGCTCCTTCCAGGTGGAACATGCCGAGACCTCGCAAAAGATCACGAAGCGGAAGGTGGACAATATCCGGGAGACCGGGGCGCAGGTGCTGACCACCTGCTGCCCCGGGTGCAACCTGACCATTTCCAATCACCTCGATCCGGCAATCCGGGTGTTGCATCCGGTCCAGTTGCTGCAAGAGGCTTTGAAACGTTAGTGGTTCGGATCAGCCGCTACACGGCATCCGGGAAAGGTTTCACGTTCCAGACGCCGGAGGAGAAAGGGATTTGCGATGGTGGCGGCCACCTTTTGGACTGTTCCTTCAGCTACGATTCACAACAGACCCTGTCTTTTCCGTTCTTCTTTCCCTGGTACATGAGCTGGTCAACCCGGTGGACGAAGACCTTCATCTCTTCCTGAGGCTTGTACTGAGCAAGACCTATGCTCACCGTCACATGGACGTCCTGACCCGGCGCCGGGGAGAAAGTCTCCCTCTTGAACTCCGTCCGGATTCTTTCCGCTGTAACAGTGCCGTCCGCGCTTGTTGTCATGGGCAGGAGTATCGTGAATTCTTCGCCGCCATAACGACAAGCGAAGTCCGTCTCGCGCAGGCATCTTTTGACCACCTGGCCCAGTCGCCATAAGACCTGGTCTCCCTCGATATGGCCGTAAGTGTCGTTGAAGTGTTTGAAATTGTCGAGATCGAGAAGCAGCAGGGTCAAAGGCTGTCCATAGCGGTTCGACCGGTCCAATTCGTTTTTAAGCTGAACGTAAAAATGCCGGGAATTGTAGAGCTGCGTGAGATCATCGATGATACTGAGTTCCCGGTATCTCTGTTCGCTCTCTTTCAGCTCCTGCTCCGTCTCCTTGAGGCCGGCATAAAGCTGTGCATTGGCGATCGCCCCGGCAATCTGCTCTCCGATCCTTTCTGCCAAACGGAGATCCTGTTCTGAGTATGCATTTGGCTTCTTCGCCCGGAAGTGCAGCACACCGATCAATTCGTCCCGGTAGATCAGGGGAACAGTCATAAACGAGCTTATACCATCCTGAAAAGTGGATACGAGCTGGGGATATTGTCCCGTTATTTCATCAACGCTTGTCGGATGGAGAAGCATGCCGGTCTTGGTGCGCGCGATCGCCTCATTCACCGACCCCTGCAGAGGGAAAGAATCTCCCACTCTTCGCCCGGGGACATTTGATCCGAAAGCGTATGCGACAGTAACGGTATTCTGATCATGGTTGTTCAAGTTGATAGTAATCCTGTCAAAGAAGATCCGTTTTCGGGCCTCGACCGCAAACCGTTCGTACACCTCGTCGATGTCCAACGTGGAACCGACCACTTTCCCGATTTCCGCGATGATCGTCATTTCCTGGGCCAGCCGCTCGGCGACATCCTGGTTCCGGCGGAGCTCCTCTTCGACCCGTTTGCGGGCGGTGATGTCGCGGGCCACTACCTGAAAGCCTGCAACATTGCCATCCTGCACGACCAGCCTCGAATTTGCCCCGAACCAGATCTCGCCTCCCTCTTTCGTGACAATGGGATATTCGGAATAGCTGTTTGGAAGCCCTTTTACGAACTGGATGCCAAAGAACCTCATCGCCTCCTCACGCATGTCCGGGCGGATCAATATCGGACAATAACTTCCGATGATCTCCTCTTTCTCGTATCCCAGGATATGGATCGCCGCCGGATTCACGAAGGTGAAGTGTCCGGTGTTGTCCGTCTCAAAAACGATATCGCTCGCATTGTCCACCAGTGCCCGATACCGCTCCTCGCTCTCCTGTATAGCTTCCTCAGCCCGCTTGCGCTCCGCCAGTTCCATGTTCATCCGGTCATGGAGCCGGGCGTTGCGGATGGCAATCGCGGCCTGCGCGGCAAACATGCTAAGCATATCAACATCCATCTGGGTGTATTGGTGCGGCAGGGGAGCCATGATATTGAGAACGCCGAGGATTTCCGTTCCCAAACGGAACGGAGCCGCCACCAGCGCGCGGGACGGGAATGAATCATACGCCCTGATTCTCCCGGGCCATGAAGCATAATCATTGACCACCAGCGGTGTCCCTTTCACCCAAACCTGACCAACCATTCCCTCTCCGCGTTGACGTGTTTTAGGGGAGGGAATCAATGGCGTGCCGGCACTTACAACCCGTTCCATCAGATCCGTTTGCGGGTTATAGATGTAGCAGTTACACGCTGCACCGCCGATCAGGTTCAATGCACGCCGGGCAATGGAATGGAGCAAGGCGTCCAGGTCCAGCTCGGCCGTGAGTTCGACGCTGGTCTCGTGCAGCACGGTCAGTTGTCTGGCGCGGCGCTCGTTTTCCTCCCGTATCTTTTCAGAGGACGTTTGCTCCAGTTCCAGGATTCTCCTGTTTAAGACGGAAATCTCTGCGATCAGCTCCTGCTTTGTCTTGGATGAAACTTTCATTGTGAACCCTCCGTGTCGGCAGAAACGATCGCAGCCGGAAAGAAAGGTGACGCGCTTATTGGAAGTGTCTTAACTATTGGAGATACTGCCGTGTATTCATGGGAATGTCAAATGGAAAATGGAAAACGGTCTGATAGGTGCTGGTTACCATCTGAAACCATCAATTTTTCTTGGCCATATCAGTTTGTGAATTCAGGAAGAAGATCAGCGAAACTTAATTATTCTTAATCAATATAAACATTTATGTTGACCGGCGAAAAGGCGGCGCTTCGCATATATTCCTCCTCCTTGAAAAAAAAGAGCCGCCCCGATGGAGAATGGGACGGCTCAACGAGCATATCCGGAGATGGCGAGTTATCGGTCTATTTTACAGCGTCTTTCAGGCCCTTCCCCGCCTTAAATACGGGGACCTTCTTGGCGGCTATTTTAATGACCGCACCCGTCTGGGGATTCCTGCCTGTGCGGGCTTTTCTCTTGCTGATGCCAAATGTTCCAAAACCCACAAGAGTAACAGAGTCCCCTTTTTTGAGCGCTTTCTGGATTGCCGCCAATGTTGCGCCTATTGCCAGCTCCGCTTCTTTCTTGCTGCACGTAACCTTTGCCACTTCATCGATCAATTGCGCTTTGTTCATGAATCACCTCCTGTTTTTTATTTTTTGCCATATCGACGGCTCATCTATACATTGTCGTTTGCCATAAATCAATCCGAATCACACCGAGAAAGGATTACTGTAGCAAACTCCTACAAGGGCCGCCGCAATCAAACTTTCTCAGGTAAGGTGTGACATGAGTAGTCCGGGCAGATCGTTGCGCCTGGATGGATAGCTGTGGTCGTCATCGCGGTACCGGCTCCGGGCCTGTCCCTCTCGCCGCCACAATTTTATCGAGAGATAGCCACGGAAATGAAGATCCCGTTCGAGGAGGAGGCACTGACCACGGTGCTGTCAGATGGTTCTCTCAGGTCGGATTATATCCATCCAAATGCCGCAGGATACCGGAAATTGGCCGAGTTGATTGCAGCCCTCCTAAAGAAGAGCGGTGCGGTGGAGTAACCTTCCATTTGCGGACTATTTATTGTAGTCAACAATCGAGGCTGATGAGCTTTTATACAAGCTTTCTTTCCGAAATGCGCAAGCGCAACAGAAGCCAAGATAAAAAATATATCGTTGTCGGCGTTGTATTTTCTTGACCCCAAAAAGCTCTTGACATCATCTTTGTTTATCGTATGATGCATCAACTGATAGGTTGGTTGGTTTACACAATGGATATCAAAGGAGACCCACATTGATTACCCATGCTGACATTTCCCGATTAATACGTAACCTTAGAGAACAAACCGGGCTCACTCAAGAAAAATTTGCGACGAAACTCGGCGTAACCCTCCCGACTATCAACCGCTGGGAGAACGGACGGGCCAAGCCGTCGCCGCTGGCTATGCAGAAGTTGGAAGAGTTGCTGCGCAGTATGGGAGACAAAGGCGAAAGTCTCCTATCTGAATTCTTTGGGAAAAAAGAGTTGTAAAGGTCATTTGATGAAATTTATGAACGGAAGGAGTCTTAGTGACCAGCAAGCTGACCAAAGAAATCATTGACCGCATCTTTAGAGAGCCGGGTATCAAATATGAGCTTACGGACTTCGAAAGCCTCGGCAAACCTATCCACGAAATCCTCACCATTTATCCTAAGACGGCCGAAACAGGCCGCGATGCAGGCAAGACCAAATACTATCTGAAAAGCTTCATTCCCTTTCCTTCGGGTAATGAGGAGGTTTACGTTTACGTCGAAGGCGGTAAATCAGCCCCGGAGGAGATCATCCGCCAACTCTGGGTCTATAAACTGATACACCAATACGGCTATAGGGACGATGAGATCGATCTTGAAAAAAGTGTCCAATTCGGTACGGAGGTGGGAACCAAGGCCGCCGACATCATCGTTTACACCGACACCACCAAGGAAACCCCCAAGATCATTGTCGAGTGCAAGAAACCGAAGCGCAAGGACGGCATTGAGCAACTCAAGAGCTACATGAACGCAAAGGGCGCGCCGGTGGCGGTCTGGTCCAACGGCAGCGACTGCATAATTCTTTACCGCCCCTACCCGAAGGAGTTTGATAATACCCTCTTTGATATCCCCAAGCGGGGGCAGGCACCCACGGATGTTCTCGAAACCAAGAAGACCCTCCTGGAACTCAAGAAGGAGTTCAATTTCAAGGAGATCATTCAGGGACTGGAGGAACTCGTTCTTGCCGACAGCGGTAAGGACGAGTTCAACGAGATATTTAAACTCATTTTCGCCAAAATCTGGGATGAGAAGCAAGCCCAAGAAGTCCGCAAAAATAAGACGGTCGAGTTTGGACAGGTCGTTAACCCTAAAACCAAGGTTCCAGACCCGGAACTGACCTATGATCGAGTCAACGGCCTTTTCAAAAAGGCTTGCGAGGAGTGGCCTGGCATTTTCAAGCCCGACGACGACATTGATCTGATGAAACGGCACCTGCAGATATGCGTCGGCCGAATCGAGGGTGTGCGGCTCATGGGTTCGAACCTGCGCGTCATGGATGACGCCTTCGAGTATCTCCTGCCTACGGAGGCCAAAAAGAAGAAAGGTCAGTTTTTTACGCCCCGCCATGTCGTCGAAATGTGCGTGCGGATGCTTAACCCAAAGCAAAACGAGTATGTCATGGACCCGGCCTGCGGGTCTGGGGGCTTCCTGCTCCATGCCATGGACTGGTGCTATCCCGCCCGCGACCAAGACGTACGGGAGATGCGCAAGTTCAAATACGCCTCAAAGTATCTCTGGGGTGTCGATTTCGAGACTCGCGCCGCCAAGACATCCCGCGCCCTCATGCTCATTGCGGGCGACGGCCATACCAATATTTTCGGGCCGGATGTCAGCAGCCTCGATCCCAAGACCTGGTATGAAACGGCCTCGGGGCAGGCCCTCATGCATGGGCTGCGGCAGGCCAAGCTGGTCGGAAAAAAGATCCCTGAGAGTGAGACCTTAAAAGACGATGACCATGCCTGGGATTATTTTGACGAATTGAAATTCGATGTGATCCTCACCAATCCCCCCTTTGCCGGGGAGATGAAGGATCGCAAGATGCTGATACACTACGATCTGGCCAAACCGGCCCTCAAGCGGGCCAGGGACAAGTCCCCCAAGGAGGAGCGGGACGTCCTTTTCATCGAACGTGTCCTGAAGATGCTCAAACCCGGCGGGCGGGCCGCCATTGTCCTTCCCCAGGGGAAGTTCAATAATTCGTCTCTGGCCTTCATTCGGGAGTGGATTCTCAAAAATGCCCGCCTCCTCGCCGTGGTGGGGCTACATCCCAATACCTTCAAGCCACATACGGGCACCAAGACCTCGGTAATGCTGTTCCAGAAATATACGGCGCAGGAACTTCAGAACATCCAGCAGGTCAAACAGGACGTCGCCACATCCTGTCCTGATTACGGGGCTGAAATTCGGACACTTCTGGAAGTATATAAAAATGAAGACGATGTGCCGGACGAAGGCATTCCGGAGGTTTTTGCCGATCTGATCCAGGAGAGTTTCGGTGAACCGGAAGCTGATGAGGTGACGGCTTCCAATGATGCCCAGGATCAAGAAGATGAAGGCTTTGCCAAAGCCGCGGAAGAGCGTCCCGATTACACGCTGCGGGACGCGCAGGAGATCGCCGAGGACCGCCTGAAGGAATTGCGGGCGGCGTTGATCCGCACCAAAAGCAAGCTCATAGACTTGGATAGCGACCTGGAGGCGTTGAAGGAGCAGCATGCCCAGGAAATCGACGTAATTTCCGAGCACTGGAAAGATGACCCAGGCGCTTTAAAGGCACACCTGAAAGCAGTCAAAGATGGCCATAAGGCTGTACTCAAAGCCCTCCAGGACAAGCAGAAGGCCAAACAGAAAACCCTTAAGGCCGAGGTCAAACAACTGGAGAAAGAAATCCCCCTGGCGGCATACAACCTCAAACTCATCAGCAATCGGGGGAAGCTGGAGCTGATCCTGGCCGACCCCGATTGGATCGGGACGCTCAAAGAACGTTGGATTACCACCGAGGTGGCCAAACGCCTCGACTACCCCATTTTTATGGCCGTGAGCGAACGGGGCGGCAAGAACAATTCGGGCGATTACGAGTATGTTGTTGATGAGGACGGCAGCTTGGTGGAATTTCCCGATGGTCACCCCCAGGAAGGCCAACTTGTGGTGAATCAGGATCTGGTCAACTATGACCTGAAGGCGAGTGACTTGTCCAATGCGGCAGGGATTCCCGATGACAAGCTCTGCGTTGCCGAGGCGTTCATCCGGTTTGCCCAGGAGCAGGGGTTCGATTTCTGGAGGGTGGAGTGATGGCCGTTTGGAACCTAACGGAATTATCCTCTGTCACCCTATTCGATAGGATTGATGGCGAGCATTACCTTCCAGAGTACATTTCGAATCAAGACACTCTATCCAAAATCGAAACAGCTTCTTTGCCACAGTGGTTCCTTGTCTCGGACGGTAATCATCTTTCGGTCTCTAAACATTTTTCGGACAGTGGCGAAATTCCGTATTTTCGAGGCCAGGATATCACCGATTTCTTTCTCGAAAATGCCAACCCCATAAGAATTCCAAAAAGAATTTATGAAACGCCAATGATGCAAAGATCGCATTTCCATACCGGAGATGTTCTGCTCTCAATTGTTGGCACCATTGGAAGCTTGTCAGTAGTTCCAGAGACAATTGGAGCCGCGACCGGGAGCTGCAAAATTGCGATCCTTCGATCAAAGGGGGAATGCTCCCCATTTGTCTTAGCAGCGTTTCTCATAAGTAAGTATGGACAGCTTCAGATCAAGCGCAATACACGCGGAGCTGTCCAAATGGGCCTCATTCTAAAAGACCTGTCGCGCATAAGGGTTCCAAACTTTCCTGATTTCCAGCAAGCCGATATCGAAGCACTCATTAAGCAATCAATTAGCGCCAACAGGCAAAGTAAGACGCTCTATACCCAAGCCCAACAACTCCTCGAAGCGGGGCTGGGTCTGGACAAGCTGTGTTTTGACAAACCCGTGGGCTACACGGCGCGGTTCAGCACAGTCGGGCTTAGCGAGACATTTTTTGCCAAGCGGATTGACTCTCAGTGTTTTGCACCCGATGCTCTGTTTTATGAGAGGTGGCTCCGCTCGCACGTTCGGTGCGACCGTCTAGGAAAACTGCTCCATTCTACGGCTAAAGGGCATCAACAAGCTGAATTTCCCCGCGGGAATTGTGATTATTGCAGTATTAAACATATCTCAGGGCGGGAATTGGTCGGCGTGTCGCAATGCCTCCTTGGTGTGGATACTCCAGTTGCGGGGATGGATGATCTCCTTCTTGCCATTACCGGGGCGACCATCGGCAAGATCGGCATTGTCAAACGATATACAAGGCTTGCTTTCTCGGGTGACCTTCTCATGCTCAGAGCAAAATCTGAGATCAACCCAAACTACCTGCTGTTGGCTCTGGACCATAGGATCGGGCAGGTACAATTATTCCGTTGGATCACAGGTTCAACAAATGGACACCTTGCTCCTCGTGATGCCGGACGAGTTTTGGTTCCCCGTTTAGACGAATCAATCGAAGAAAAAATTGCACAACTTGTGGAAAAGTCGCTTTCCAGGAGGCTCGAATCAGAGCAACTTCTGAACCAAGCAAAAACCCGAGTAGAGCAACTCATCGAGGAGGCGGTGAAGTCATGAGCAAAGAGCTGATGGCCGGTAATGGGCGGACTTCAAGCAAGGGTCAGTTTCTTGTCTATGAAACGGAAGACGGCCAGGTCAAAATCGACGTGCGGCTGGAGGATGAGACGGTCTGGCTCACCCAACAACTCATGGTCGAACTGTTCCAAAGCTCACAGCAGAACATCAGCCATCACGTTCGCTCCATTTACGAGGAAGGCGAACTGGCCCCGGAATCAACTCACAAAAAATATTTGTCGGTTCGTCGGGAGGGAAACCGGGAGGTTAAACGCCTGATAGATTATTACAATCTGGATATGATTATTTCCGTTGGTTATCGGGTGAAAAGCCATGTGGCCACCCGTTTCCGCATCTGGGCGACCCAGCGCCTGCGTGAATTCATCATCAAGGGCTTTGTGCTGGATGACGAGCGCCTGAAAAACCCCGACCAGCCGTTCGACTATTTTGACGAGCTGATGCGCCGCATTCAGGACATCCGCACCTCCGAACGGCGCTTCTATCAGAAAATCACCGATATTTACGCGACGAGCATCGACTACGACCCCACCCTGGAGATCAGCATCGACTTTTTCAAAACCGTCCAGAACAAAATGCACTGGGCCATTACCGGCAAGACGGCGGCGGAAATCATCCATGAGCGGGCCGACAGCGACAGGCCCAACATGGGCTTGACCAGTTGGCGCGGCGCCAAGGTCCGCAAACAGGACGTGACCATTGCCAAAAACTACCTCAGCGAGCAGGAGCTACTGGCCCTGAACAATCTGGTTGAGCAATACCTGATATTCGCCGAAGGCCAGGCCATGCGCCGCATTCCTATGCATATGGCAGACTGGATCAAGAAACTGGATGCCTTCCTGACGGTCAATGAGCGCGACATCCTGATGCATGCCGGAACGATTTCACACGAAATGGCCAAAGAACTGGCAGAGGGCGAATATGATCAGTTCAATCGAAAGCGGATTCGACAAAAGGACCGTCTCGACGGCGATTTTGATAAAACGATCAAGCAATTGACGAACGGCAAGCGGGGAAAGAAAACATGAACCTATCCGGCGAAGACAAAAGACTCCTCGAAGAGCTTTGCGGGCAGCACGGCGTGAGCCATGAAAAAGTGCTCAAGCTTCTTGACACGGTTTACGAATACGAATTCAAAGACCGGCGGACCGGTGTCTATGATGCGCTACGGGAGATTCTCAAGTGCAAGCACTCGACGGAAAAGGAGCGGTCAGCATGAACAGCGATAATGATATCGATCGGTTTATCAAAAATCCCCCTCTGTTGATTGAACTGTGCCGCAATGTAATAGACGAAATTGTGGAAACTCCCGGCAGTGCTGATACCGCAGAAAAAGAGGCTCAACTACTCATCATCGCCCGTACGATTGATAGACTGGAGAGGTCCAAGGTAGCAGTGCCGGATGTTTTTCGAGCGGAAAAAACGAAACTCGCGGCGGCAATAGAAGTTCAATCCGAATCTGTTCGAGCGCTCGGCGATCTTGCAGCCGGCTTCGAGGGGATTGTCAAAGAATTGAAGGGTCGCCTTGAAAGGCATACGCCTCAAGGGACGACTCGAAGGTCACAGGGATCGCGCTCAGCTTTGCCAAAAACCGGACAGGAGGTTCTTCGCATAAACATCATCCGAGCACTTAAAAAACTCGGCAACCGTGCCCGGGTGAGTGATGTTTTTAACGAGATGGAGCGACAGCTTGCCGGTAAGCTGCTCCCCGGCGATTTGGCGGTACGTCAAGATGGTAAAACTATCGTATGGAGAAACAATGCACAATGGGAGCGATTGCGGATGAGGCGCGACGGCACTCTGTGCAGTGATTCTCCGAACGGCATTTGGGAGCTCAGCGAGGACCACCGATGAAATTCCGCAAACTGATCATCGAAAACTACAAATCTTTCCAGTTCGCGACGGAGATTCCGTTCCCCATCGGCGAGGATGGGCGGAGCATTTTCCTTATCGGCGGCATGAACGGCGCAGGCAAGACCGCATTCATGGAAGCGATCAACTACTGCCTCTACGGGGCCAAACCGGACGACATATACCGCAACATAAACCGCCGCGAGAAAGCCAAAGGGAATGCCAACGTCTCCTTTGAACTGGTTATGGAGATGGATGACTTTTCGGAACTGGTGGTGAAGCGCTCCTGGAGCGCTGGGGCAGCGGGCGACCCAAAACCTCGGGACCTGATGGAACGATTGGTGATCGTTCGAGACGGAAAGCGCGTCTCTGTTCAGAATCAAGAGATCTGGCAGGATTTCATCCGCTCGATGATTCCGCCGGGCATCACCCAGTTCTTCTTTTTCGACGGCGAGAAAATCCAGGCCATCGCCTCAGACGATCATTCGGAGGTCCGGCTCAAATCATCCCTAGAGGCGGCACTCGGCATCCAATATATTAACCGCCTCGCCGGCGACATCCTTTACATCAAGCAGGAAGAACGCAAGGGATTTGTCGAAATCTCCGACGAAGACCTGGAGTTCAAGCAGAGTGAGCTCAAGAAGGAACGAAGCAAGCTGTCCCGCAAGAACCAGGAACGGGATGGCGTCCGCGAAGAATTGGCTGGTTTCAAAGCACAGATGGAGGAGGCCAGAGAACGGTTTTCCGCGGCCTTTCATGCGGCGCCTGAGTCGCGGGAAGCGATGCGCGAGCAGGAAAAGAAACGCCTTCATGCCGCCATGCGGCTCGCCCAGGTGGAGAGTGAAATACGCACCCTCTGCGAGAAGGCGCTGCCATTCGCGCTTACGGGCAAGATGTTTGAAGGCATCCGGCGACAAATCGAGACAGAACGGGAATCGGCCACCGGTGAGGCAATCAAGGAGCATGCGTCCGACCTGGCCAAGCGCATCGTGCGCGTCGTGGAGGAACCGGAGCCGATCTATCGGGAAAAGCTATCCGCTGAAAAGATGGCGGAACTTGAAAAGCGCATCTTCCGCCTCCTCAAGGAAGGCGACGCAAAAGGGGCTGTGGCCAAGGTCCTGGACCTGTCCGATCGTGATGCGGCCAGGGTTCTAAACAAGATGGAGCTTTTGGAAGCCAGCGATGTATTTCTCCTCAAGCCTCTCCTGGAGGAAAAAAGTGAACTGATATCGCAGATCCGGCAGCTTGAGGGATTGAGTAAGGCCGGCGCCATGACCGAATCTGAACGGGAATTGTTTGATCAGCTACAGGCGGAGATGGAGGGTTGCTCTACACAGATTGGCCGTAAGACAGAGCAGTTGCGCTTGCTGGAAGAAGAAATTATCTCCCTTGAAAGACGGATTAGCGAGATCGAGATAGAAATCGAAAAACTCTACGAGAAACATCATGTTTCAAAGGAGCGGGCTGATTTTATTCAGGAGTGCGATGCTATTGCCGGCGTCCTCAATCAATTCATCGTCCGCCTGCGAAAAAACAAGGTCCATTTTCTGCAGGAGAAGACCTTCGATATGTATCGTCTCCTCTCCAGCCGCAGCGGATTGATCAAGGATATCATCATTGATGACAAGACCTATGAGGTGAGGATAACCGATCGCAACGGGCACGAGATCAAGAAATCAGGGCTCTCGGCAGGTGAAAAGGAGGTCTTCGCCGTTTCGCTGCTTTGGGGCCTGGCCCAAACAAGCCAACTCAAACTCCCGATTATCATTGATACGCCGTTGTCCCGTCTGGACAGCACACACCGTGATAACATTGTGAACAACTATTTCCCCAATGCGGGGGAACAGGTGGTGATCCTTTCAACCGATACGGAGATCGACAAGGATTATTATCGGGCGCTCAAAGCGCGGCTTAGCGGTGCCGGGAGTCTCGAATTTGATCAGCGCCAGGAATTGACGACCTTCAGAGAAGGTTATTTTTGGGAGAAATAAACCATGGCCGACCGTCTTTACACAGCGAACGACGCCGATGAAGTCCTCAGCGCTTTACGTTTTGAAACAAAGCTGGAAAAGGCTACTCTGGCCCGGATTGCCTTCGCTTTGTCTCTTGAGGAAGCAGGTGCGAACGTGCCGCAGAGTGCGAGCTTCACTGGCGGTGAAATGAAACGCCCTACGTTTATCGGCGAGGATGAGGTGTTTATACGCATGCTGATTTCCTATGTTCACCAAAAGCGGGACATTACGGAGGATGAATTTTTCTCAAATCGTTCTATTGTCAAAAACCATATTGATAACGGGGCGGTGCTCTTGGGCCGCCTTTTCCAGGAATGTGGGCGCGATGCGGATACCCTCCTCTATCGTCTGCTGAACGACGTCGAATTTGGCGGTCGCCGTGAAGCAGCCGGACGTGATCTGGATATTTTTATCGGCCGGACTCTTCTGCAACGCCACGAACTGACCATGGAACTCAATAATACGGCCAAGCATGCGAACTCTCATCTGGCCATCATGGGAAAACCCGGCGTCGGGAAAACACAATTTCTCCTGAAGATTTTGACGGATATTCGCATACAGTCCAATTATCAGACCAATTTCATTTATTTCGATTACAAGGGCGATGTCGTTGACAATGGACGTTTCCTTGAAGTGGCCAAGGTCCATCCTTATCGCCTTTTACAAAGCGGTCAAAATCTTCCCATCAATCCGTTCATTCTCCCCGCCTACGACGAACAAACGATTAACGTGTCGGCCCGCGAGAAAGCAGAGAGCTTTGCATCGATCAACAGCAAGTTGGGTGTGGTTCAAAAAGGCGCTTTGACTGAGGCCATTCGGGCCGCCTATGCGCAACGGGCTGGGTCCGCTGCACCTTATCCGGATTTTCATGATATTTACCAAATAGTTATATCGATGTACGAAGAAGACAATAAAAAGGATGACAGTTTAATCGAGGTGCTTCGAGACTTGGCGGATTTCGACCTTTTCTGGCGTCACGGCAGCGATATAGCCCCTATTGACAGGCTTTCAGACCGCACGATTTTGATTGATGTTCACACGATGCCCGTTTTGAAGGAACTGGTTGCCTACCTTGTCATCGAGCGTCTCTACAAAGAGATGTCCGTTTTGCCGGATAGTCCGATCAAGAATGGGCGGCGAACAATTCGTACCATTTTGGTGATTGATGAAGCCCACAACTATTTGAATCAGAATAACATTTTCTTGCAACGCATCATACGGGAGGGGCGATCCAAAGGTATTGTGGTGTTCTTTGCCAGCCAGTCGCCCAACGACTACCAGCAGAAGTTTTTCAATTTCCAGGAGCTCCTCGAATTTGCCTTTATCTTCCAGTGTGAAGGGGTTGCCGGCGGATCGATCCAGGATATCTTGGGTTGCAGCGCAAAGTCCGCAAAAGATCTTCAGGTCGAGATAGCGCGCCTGGAGCCCTGGCAGGTTATTGCTCGCAGCCCCGAAAAAACTGAGGAATTCGTTAAGTTTACTGCTGAAGCGTTTTACAAAAGCTATGCGTAGTAGTCTATCAAACTGAATTCCGTATAGATGAAGAACAGCTCAACATACAAACGGCCTGATTCTTCATGAACATAAAATAAGTCACTTTCATCCCGTATTCAATGATCTGGCACAGTCAGCCGCACTGAAGCTTTGTATTTGAAGTCGTGAATCTCTCCGCTGACGGAAAATAAATCGCTCAAGCTGATCGGCGACATCGCCACCGACAACGTCCTGCCATTGATCGCAGCCATCATCCTCTCAAAGAACAGGTTGCGGCTCAATTTCTATTGACTTCTCGGTCAATATGGTCATATCATCCATAATAAATCAAGATAATTATACCCATAAAGGAGACAATCATGATGAACAAATCGGACCTTATCGCTGCTCTTGCCGCTAAAGAAAACCTGACCGAAAAGCAAGCCACTGACACGATCAATTTGATCTTCAATGGATTTACGGATGCTCTGAAAAAGGGGGGCAGAAATGAAATCAGGGGATTTGGAAGCTTCTCCGTGAGGCAATATGACGGTTATACGGGAAGGAATCCCAAGACTGGCGCAAAGACTGATGTGGGAGCGAAGAAGCTACCGTTTTTCAAGGTGGGGAAGGGGTTGAAGGCGAGGCTAAACGATTGAGGATGCGAGATTACGGGACCCCCAAGAAAGGAGAGACATCATGGGAGACAAGGGCGGCAAGAAGGATAAGGAAAAGGGGCAGAAACAGAACACTGTAAAACAGAAACAAAAATCAATAACCAAGCAGGATAAGCAGCCAAAAAGAACCCCGAAAAAATAGAAATCACGGTGTGGAGCTCTATCAGCCGTTTCAATACCGGTCAGAAATATCGCTTCTGGAATGGTGGCCAACCCGGTGAGAAAAAGCGTTGGACTTTTTCTGAGTTTTTAACGATAACTGATTGAAAGTTGCAGGATTTGGAGGGGGTTTTGGGGGATGAGCGGGGGGATGGACAACTTCCTGAAATCCACAAAAAGTCAAACCCGACGAAAATGCAAGACTTCGAATGGTTATCAATAATGCTCTTTTCTTCAATAATTGTGATATGCAGGATGTGGATGTTGTCGGCTGGATGAAAAGGGGGCTTGCGGAAACTTGATGCATGGTCTGGCATCTCTTTGCCACGAAGTCAGAAACAATGGAAGGCGTTGTCCTAAATATGCGCGTACCATATTTCTACCCGACCTCAACTCGATTATATCAATCCATTAGGATACGTAAATGAGGAAAGTATGAAGAAATTCATGATTATTCTCATAGCAGTTTTTGCAGGTGTCGTTTCCGGCTGCGCGACTGGAGCAGTCTATACCAAAATGGTTCCCCCCGACTACTCAATTCAAAAAAAACAACCTTACATTTTAGCGGTTCAAACGAGTGGAGGCAAGGAAACCAATCCCGCCTGGGTGTCTCAGATATCCAGTGAATCTTTTAAGGAAGCATTGGTAGAATCTATAAACAAATCAGGTGCTTTCAGCAGAATTGTAATAGCCGATCATGCGGATTACATGCTCGATGTAGATATTGTTGATCTTGCCCAGCCGTGGTGGGGGGGGATTGACATGACCGTAACGATGACGGCGGAATGGAAGCTCACGAGCATGAAGGATAAGGTGGTAGTATTCCAAGAGAATATCACTAAACCTTATAAGGCCGCATTTGGAGATGCCTTACTCGCAGTTGAAAGACTTAGGATGGCTAACGAAGGTGCAGCACGTGAAAATATCAGAGAAGGCCTCAAAAAGTTATCGGAACTAACCCTGGCTGCGGAATCGAAAGTCGATTCCGCAAAGCAGCCTTCGACAGGGACTTCATTCGTGGGGGGGAAACCTGCGGCTTCAGTATTAGCCAAGAAAACAGGGGATGGTTTGCCATTGCCGGTCAGGGCGGAGGAGACCACCGCGGAGCCAACGGTTAAACCGGAGCCGATTCCGCAGAATATTCAGCGGAGCGGATACACCTTGGAATACGAGACGATGGTTTCCAGTCTGACGAAGGGCGCCTTTGATTCCGCCCTTGCACAAGCTGACATGCTATACCAAAAATCCCAGAAGACCGACGGGGCCAAACAAAACAAGTATCTCGCTTTGCTGGAAAGAGGCAAGGTGGCCTTAGCTGCGCGCAAGTTCGATCAATCTATCGCTGATCTTCAGGAGGCGGAAAAAAGATTCCTAACAATAGAAGGAACAATATCATTAACAGAGGGATTCGGTTCCATTCTGACTGATGATACTGCGATGGAATATGAGGCTGAAATGCATGAAAAATTGATGATTAGTCCATATTTAATAATTGCGTATCTCAGTACAGGGGATTTTAATGGGGCAATAGTCGAGCGAAATCGGACCATCACTAAAATTAATCAATACATAGAAGAGAAACCAGACGAAAGGGCATACCTTGAAAACCCATTCGCACGATATCTGACAGCTATCATGTATGAAATGGAAGATAAAAAAGATGATGCAAAAATCGAGTACAAGAAACTTAAATGGGATCAGGAAATTGTCAGGATAGACAGCAATGATGGTAAAACAACCGATCTGGTGATTTTAGTGGATGTTGGATTAGCTCCTCAGAAATTCCAGAAAAAGTGGGGTCCTATGCCGATCCCGGGAGTCGGAGTAGTAGGATTTGCATATGCCGAATATTCGCCGACACCGACAGAAGTCACAAAGTGCAACATTTATCTAAATGAAAAATCTATCGGGAATGCGAACATCCTGTATGATCTTGAAAATACAGTCCTTACACAATATGACAAGGACAAGCCTGCCATACAAGCCAAAATTGTAGCCAGAATGACTTCTAAGGCTGCGGCACAATTCGCGGCGAAGATGGCTGCAAAAGAGGTCTTGAAAAACATTCCCTTCGCATCATTATTTGCAAATCTTGCCGTAGACGCAGCAGGTGCGGCATGGATGGCTAACGAACAGGCAGATCTTCGGGGATGGCTGTCTCTGCCGAAACATATAAAGTACCTCAGGGTCAATGGTCTTGAACCTGGTGAACACACGATCAAGATAGATTACGGATGCGGTGTGGAGACGAAGAAAATCAGGGTGGAAAAGGACAAGATAAATATCGCTTATTTTGCATATGCAAAGTGAGGGTTACGGGCAGGAGAGGAATCGTCATATAATCTACCAACAAATCACAGGCAGGTAAGATATGAAAACAAGGACAATCGTTATTTTGCTGATTATTATGATTAGCTGTGTGATTTCTGGTTGTGCAACGACTATCCGGCACGGCATTGCCGACAATGAAACGGTTACGGGATCAGATTGGTCTGCAAAGGATTTAAAAGAAGTTCAGAAGTCCTTACCTCTGTGAAGATAAGCTGACACTTTCGGGGCTTCCCTGATCTCCGCTGCCTCCCCTGATTTCATACACAAGACGCAAGTCAGTGCCGGGATACTCCACTTGAGCT
>JAHIMW010000143.1 GCA_018896355.1 Pseudomonadota bacterium | reverse complement strand
GCGGCCAGCGCGGGAATCAGAAAGAGCGTCCGTGCCGACGGGAGAAGCGCGCCGACATCGGTCCGGAAAATCAGGCCGGCCAGATGGACAAAGAGGCGGTAGAACTCGAGCAGAAGGGCGACCGAGAAGAAGAGCAGGATCATCGCCATCCAGAGGTAGCCGGTCCAGGAAACGAGACGTGCGACAACCTCCAACCCGTAACGCTCCGAGGCGCGGACAATGATCGGCGTCATCATACCGAGGAGCAGCAGTGCGATCAGGAGGGTCTGGGCGGCGACCCCGGGGGCGAACGCCGCCCGGATCTTCAGAAAAAAGTAAAAATGAAAACCGCCGTAGATCAGAAAAAAACTCAGTAAAAACAGCCCCACGTCAAATTCCCCCTCCGAATTCGCATTGAGACCTTCGTGCAACCTGGAAATCTGATCCCGGAAGCACGCATTGATGCCGCACTGAAAGAGTGGGTTGCCCAGCATCGCCAAAGCAGCGAAAGGTAGGGGTTGATTTTTTTCGGGGTCGCCGCAATCTTCTCATTCCACCAGTAGAATATTCTGCGTAGGTGCTATCTGTAATGCCTTCCGACTCATTTTGCCATCCAAGGTTGCAAAACCCTTCATTTTACAACTTGACGCGAGGTGAAGCGCATCGGCAAAATCCATCCCCTTTTCATACCAGTTGATGGCCTGCGCAACCTGAACCACGTCCTCCGTATCTATGGTTGGAAGGCCCATAATATGGCGTAATCGTTCAGTAACAACTTTTCGGGTGAGATTATAACCAGATGAAGATGACAGAACCCAAACCAGTTCAAGTATGACAGATTTCAGGACGCGGCACTCATTATCAGCAATGAAACTGGTTGCCAATGCCGTCTGGCGCTTGTCATCCTTGACCGCATAGCGGACCAGTATATTGGTATCAACGGCAATCATCGCTGTTTCCCGGCCTCTGCTTCAATGGCCCGGTCCATCTCCTCAATTGTCAAAGGCTTGCCGGTATAGACGGATGGAGTGTCGGGCGGTTCAAGCCGGCTCGCGGCAAAGGGCCTGGCAGCCGTTATGACTACTTCCGAATCCCGCTCCAATATCACCAGCTCGGTTCCTGGACCCCAGTGATGAAGGTCGCGGATCGATTTGGGAAGAACGAATTGCCCCTTACTTGATAACCTGACCGTTTCCATGGTGTACCTCCTGGTAAGAATCTGGTAAGAATTATATCGCAAGAGTTGGGTAGGTGCAAGGGAAAAGGGAGGCCCACCGCAATCCGGTCACTTTCCCGCTGCCTTTCCGGAACCGATGGTCCGATTATCCAGTTCTTGCGGACTTTCTGGCTTGAAAAGGGATTATGCTGAAATAATATGACCCTCGATTTCACCTTATCAATAAGCTCTATCATGTCGATTATTATTTCTCGATACCATCCACATCACATTGTAGCCTATTGTATATCAGCCTGACATTGCCAAAGACACGAATGGATAGTGTACGGAAATCAGCGGACGAACAAAGTGTTCCGTTGAAAGCTTCATACCCATCATTGGTTATTGGACGCCATCTTTCCTTCAGCAATCCTTGGTGATATTTTTGAATGGCTTCTATTTCACTTGGCGAGTTTGGGAAGGACGGAAATGCGATCCGTTGCGCTGCCTTGTACTTGCAGTTAGCAAAATCGACCAATAGTTCTGGATTCAAAACAATCTCTGAATTCCGAACATCCGATGCTTGTTCGATGGTTTCCCCGGAGATATTATTGGAATGGTTCTTCAAGTGTTATTCTATGATTCTTCTTGAAAATGAATGTATGGCGCTTTTCGCAAAGATTGTGATATACTAACTATTTAATCTCTCGGGGTAAATTCCCCGCCCCTTGGGGCGAATAGATTGACTAAACCGCCTTGATACCCCGCTGCTTGCGGCGGGGTAGTTCATTTGGCATTAAAATATTGATCGCGGATGAAAACGGGTTCCTATTGATGTGCAATTTGTGAAAAAGGGTCTACCATTTTCAGTTCTGGAACCCGTTCAAAATCTGCCATATTTCTTGTCATCAGCGGAACTTTTACGTGCCGAGCCGTCGCTGCAATAATGGCGTCGGGAAGCTTTATAGGATAATTCTGTCGAAAACGAATGCATAGCTGGATTATCTCTTCATGCAGCGGAATTTCAGAGACGGACTGGAGCAGTGCTTCTGCAGCTTTCAGGGAATCTGGGGAATGCTTCCGCCACCCGAGCAATTCAATACGGGTGATGATTGAGATATAAGAACCACTTTCCAGCGCATCTGCCAAAGTTAGTTCGGCTTGATCAGTGAGGACCCCGGCAAGATGATAAATGAGTATGTTGGTGTCAATGATACAGCCGCTCACGAGAGGTCCCATTTTCTTGTCCATTCGTCTCGCATGTTACTGACGTCTCTGTCTATTTCTTCCATAGTCATACGATGGCCAAGGCTCCCTCGTGTCTGGCTCAGTAGCACAGTGATGTCGACGGACTTCGGCTCATCTTCCTCATCTGCCAGCGATACCATAACGCGCCGGTTTTCAATCGCCACAGGCGGGGGATATATCCATTGTAATTGCCCGTTCTTATAAATCGCCTCGTATTGTTTAATCATTTTGGATTCCTCTATTTAAAATGGTACCATACATATTACAGATAAAGCCGTACAAATATCAAGACAAAAATTCACCGTGTAATTGAATCAGTTTGTCCGAGAATTTCCAGCGCCGCCTCAGAAAGAATAATCAGTGCTTCGGACGTTTCATGAGGAGAGGTGGCAAACTTTTTCTTAAGGACACGCCTAAATTCCTGAAGTATGCCATCGCATAAAATCAAGCAGATTCTTTCAGCATAGAGCGTCGGCGGTTTGACATCGGCAGGTTCATCGCTACATTACCCATCACGAACGAACACCGAATTGGGGGAGAATGATATGAAAAAAATTCTTGTCTATATCGCGGCGCTCTTTCTTGTGCTGCTATCCGTAACGGGGCAGGCCGCGCAGCAGGAGGTAAAAAAAATGGACCAGTTGAATGCAAAAACCCGGATCGCCACCCTCGCCGGCGGCTGTTTCTGGTGTGTGGAATCCGATCTTGAAAAGGCGCCCGGGGTTCTCAAGGTCGTCTCCGGCTATACAGGCGGCTCGGGAGACGGCCCGATCTATGAGAATTACGGAAAGAAGGGGCACGTCGAGGCGGTGCAGGTCTTCTACGATCCATCGAAAATCAGATACGAAAAGCTTCTCGACCTCTTCTTGAGGCACATCGACCCGACGGACGCCGGCGGGCAATTCGGGGATCGGGGGCCCTATTACCGGAGCGTGATCTTCTATCATGACGGGGAGCAGAAAAGGATCGCGGAGAAATCCCGGGACGCCCTCGGAAAATCGGGGCGGTTCGACAAACCGATAGCCACGGAGATTCGGGAATTCACCAGATTCTACGACGCGGAGGGGTACCACCAAGATTATTACAAGAAGAATCCGCTCCGGTACAAGTCTTACCGTCAAGGGTCGGGGCGCGATCAGTTCCTGGAAAAGATCTGGAAAAATGACCAATGTACCATCCCGCCGGCCCCGGCAAAGGCCTACAAAAAGCCCGACAAAAAGTCCTTGGAGAAGAAACTGACGCCTCTCCAGTACGAGGTTACACAAAAGGAGGGCACCGAATCGGCCTTCCAGAATGAATACTGGAACAACAAGAAAGAAGGGATCTACGTGGACGTCGCTTCAGGCGAACCGCTATTCAGTTCGCTCGACAAATACGATTCCGGCACGGGTTGGCCCAGCTTCACCCGGCCGCTCGATCCGGGACTGGTCGTGGAAAAGAAGGACAACAGCCTCTTCACACAGCGGATAGAGGTGAAAAGCCGCTACGGGGGCTCCCATCTCGGACACGTGTTTCCGGATGGCCCCGCGCCGACCGGGCTCCGCTACTGCATGAACTCCGCGGCGCTTCGCTTCATTCCCAAAGAGGACCTTGAAAAGGAAGGCTACGGACAATATCAAAATCTCTTCGAAAAAAAGAAGTAGACCGAGCACCGAGGCATCGGAGAAACCTTTGAATTTCTGCGCTTCCTGTCATTGCGAGGAGCGAGCGACGAAGCAATCTCATGGTTTATCGGATGGTGATGGGATTGCTTCGTCGGCCTTTGGCCTCCTCGCAATGACCAATGGCGCGTTTTTCAAAGCTCTCTTGGTCCTTAACCGGCCATTTCAAGGATTTTGGCCCTTGCTTCCGCGGTCAGAAATTCCCACAGGCCGATTTTCTTCAGCGTTTCCGGGGTCGGGATACCGGAGCTGTTCCAGCCTCGCGCGCGGTAATAGACCTGGATCAGCTCCCGCAATTGCTCTTTTCTTCTTTTCATCAGGAGTTCCCGCTTTTGAGCCGTCGGCAGGCGCTGAACATCCGCGACCGGTTTCCCCGGAAACCCGGCCAGCTCCCGGTCGTTGTACTCCTTCTCGGCATCATAGAGCAGGTCATCCGTCGGTCCGACGGCCCTATCCGGAATCCGGTCCTGCCGGGCCGTTTCCTTTCCATAGACCATGACGTTCATGACCCGCTGCAGGTTGATATCCCGATCGGTCCGCGCGAAGATCTGCTGCCAGGTCATCTCCGTCCCCAGCATCCCGTTGTAGAAATCCGCATAGATCTCCTGGGACGCCGGATTGATGTAGATATCTGTATCCTTCATCTTTCCGGACGCGGGATTGAAGACATCCACCCACGGCAGCTTGCACAGGCCCAGGTTGTCGTTGCCGAGACGGACCCGCGGATAGGTGATCAGCGCCTTGGCCTTGTCTTCCATCGAAGGGAACGCGCCCAGCAGATCGCTCTTGATCAGCCATGCCGCCGCATGGTGCGCCCCGATGTCGCTGGCGGCGGCGTAGGAGGCCTGCATCGAGAGCGACCGGTGCGTCCGGTAGAGCGAAAAGGGCAACCCCTTTGTCTGCATCGCAAAACGGAGCAGATCTTCCCGCGGATCGGGCTTGCCGCTCCTCCGGACATACTGCCCGGAGATCCAGTCGACGAGGCCGACCATCCCTTTCCCGGCCTGCCGGTAAAATTCCGTCTCCCCGGCGGCGAGCTGATGGATGAACCGCAGGACCGCGGCTTCATTGCCCCAGGTCAGCTCCAGTCCGTCCGCGTCTTCCCGGGTCAGGTAGCCCCGCTGGAAGCATTCCATCAGAAAGGCGACCGCGACCGACAGTGTGATCGTGTCGATCCCGTAGTTGTCGCAATGCCAGTTGGCCTCCATGATGAATTCGGGATTCCAGATGCCCAGGTTGGAACCGAAACCGGCGGCCGTTTCATACTCGGGGCCATCCACCCACACCCGGCGGCCCTTCTCCGCGCCGGAGGTCAGCGTGACCCAACCGCCCTTGGTACAGCGCAGATTGCAGCCGGGAAAGCAGCCGTCCATCCCCCGGTGGTCGAACAGGTGATCCGCGTAGAATTTCCCGCTGATGTTTTCCGCCCGCGGATCGGATCCCAACTGGTAATTGTTCACGGGAAGGGATTTGTACTCTTCCTTGTTCATGAAGTTGATCAGCCCCGCAGAGCCCTTGCGGTACATCTTGAGCGACTGCGGATCGACCTCCCGGACCACCTCGCCCAGCTTTGCCCCCGCCCGCTTCACCTTTTCCCAATCGGCCGCGCCGTACGGATTTTCCCCGTGCGGATATTTCGCCAGGACGACGATGGCGCGGATCTTCTTGTCCCGCATGACGGTGCCGAGCCCGGTCCGGCCTGCCTGCTTGGTCCGAAAAAGCCCCTTGGTTCCGTCCACAGGCTTGGCCGGATCGAAATAGTGGCTGTTGATGCATCCGTAGGTCGTCCGGGAGGCGCCGACGCCCGTCGTCAAAAAAACAATCTCCTTTTTATCACGGCCTTCGCGGACAAAGCGATCTACTATCTCCGCCTCCAGGCCGAAGACATGATCAATGGCGGGAGCATCCGTCACGGAGATTTCCCCGCGTAGCCCGTCGATAACGATCATCACCTCCCGATCCGATTTCCCTGTAACCTCCAGCGCGTCGAAACCGGCGTATTTGAGATAGGCGCCGAAGTGGCCGCCGAAATTCGAAACACCCGGGATGCCCGTCAACGGTGACAGGGAGACGGCCATGCACTTGCTCGTTCCCGGAAATTGGGGGATGCCTCCGAGCGGGCCCGGAGCGAAGATCAGCGGATTTTCCGGATCGCCGGGGGTCGTTCGGGGTTGGATTCCCTTGTGGAGGAGATAGAGCCCGAGCGCCCGTCCGCCGATAAAATACTCCCTGATCACGGGGTCGATGTCGGGAATCCGTATCTCCCCGCTCCCCATGTCGATGGAGAGAACTCGATTCGTATATCCGTGGTTGAGTCGTCTTGGTGTGTACCGCATGATTCCCTTTCTGTTGCCGCCGCGCCGGCGGCCATCGTATTTTAACCAGGGGATACATAGAATGAAGTGGTTTCCGTTGTCAATGAATTATCGGTTCAGTAATTTGTCGGATCAGCTTGACAGACATACCCCTTTCATTTAGATATCCTCCTCAACCAATTCGCTTTTGCTTCTGAAACTCAGAAAGAATGGGGGTTGTCAATGGCCGAAAAAAACCATCAGCCTGGAGAAAATTACCGGTATCCACTCATCATTAAAAAACTGCTCGCCACGCCGCTTATGGATTCGCCGGATCGCGAGATCGTTTACAGCGACCGACATCGCTACACATATAAAGATTTTGTAAAGCGCATCGCCATGCTGGCCAACGGTCTGGCAACACTGGGGTTGAGGCCGGGGGAGACGGTCGCGGTGTTTGATTACGACAGCCACCGGTATCTGGAGTGTTTTTTTGCCGTTCCGATGATGGGCTCCGTTTTGCAGACCGTGAACTGGCGGTTGTCGACCGATCAGATCCGCTACGCCCTCAACCATGCCGAAGCCAAAATGATCATCATCCATGCCGATTTCCTTCCCGTTCTGGAAACCATCATCGATCAACTGGAAACGGTTAAAACATACGTGATCATCACCGAAAACGGCCCGCGGGATACGAAGCGGGGCTTTGCCGCCGAGTATGAAGCGTTGCTGCAATCGGCGGGGAGTGGGTCTCTTCGCTGGATCTGGAAAATGTGATGAGCCAGCATGAAGCCGTCCTCGAATCCGCCGCGATCGGCGTGCCGGACGAGAAGTGGGGCGAAAGGCCGTTGATGATCGTGACGCTGAAACAGGATTTTCGGGGCAAGATCAGCTCCGAGAAGCTGAAGGCGTTCATGAAAAAATTTGCCGATGAGGGGAAGCTGCCCAAGTACGGCGTTCCCGATCGCTATATTTTTATGGACACGATTCCCAAAACAAGCGTCGGCAAACTGGATAAGAAGGTGCTGCGAACATCGGTCAAATAGAAGAGACCTTTGAAAAACGCGCCATTCGTCATTGCGAGGAGGCCAAAGACCGACGAAGCAATCCCATAACCATCAGATAAACCATGAGATTGCTTCGTCGCTAAAGCTCCTCGCAATGACAGGCAGGGCAGAAATAAAGGTCTCATAGAGGTCAATAGCGTTGCGCCACCCGGAGACCGGCTGGCGAATTCAGAAGCGAGAGGTATTGGGATGTCCGACAAGGTAAAATCGGTTTCAAGGACTATCGGTCCGGTAGGTGTGATCGGGCTGGGCAATATGGGGTTGGCGATGGCGGTGAACCTGGTCGGATCGGGGTTCGAGGTCGTCGGAACGGATCTGATCGGCGAAGCGCTTCTGGCCGCCGACTCCCCTGCCCCGCTGTTTTCGGCAACGATACCGATATACACCGCGGCTCTGACATCGGGACATGCCGACCACGATACGGCGGCCGTCTATGAGGTGCTTGAACGGATGGCCGGCCTAAATCCCCATGCTTCATAGGTTTTATGGACCATCGACGCGGAGTTGCCCCAAAGCCGCCGATCATTTCCATGCACCGCGATCATTTTTTTGATATACAGAGAACCACTGTCGATGGATCGGGAAAGGCGCCATGGAAACAATCGATTTCAAGTTGGAGAGGCTTCGCACGCTGCTCGGAGAGATGGGCGGCGTTGTCATCGGCTACTCCGGAGGCTGCGACAGTACGCTGCTGGCGGCCGTGGCCGGAGAGGTCCTTGGGGATCGTGCGGTATGCGTGCTGGCCTCTTCGGAGACCTATCCCCGATCGGAAGTGGCGGAAGCTCTGGAAACGGCGGGAAAGCTGGGGATCACGGTCATCGGCATCGACACCGATGAGCTTGCAAACAATGATTTCGCGGCCAATACCCCCGACCGCTGCTTCTTCTGCAAGACCGAACTTTTCGGCAAACTCATCGCCATCGGCCAGGAACACGGCATCGACCGGGTGGTTGACGGCGCAAATGTCGACGATCTGGATGACTACAGACCGGGAAGCCGGGCCGCTGCGAAACTCGGCGTCCGAAGCCCGTTGCGCGAAGCCGGGTTTACCAAGAAGGATATCCGGGAGGTTTCACGCCGGATGGGCCTGCCGACCTGGGACAAACCGTCGTTCGCCTGCCTCTCGTCCCGCATCCCCTACGGGACCCGGATCGAGCCCGACATTCTCCGACGTCTCGATGAGGCGGAGCGGTTCCTGAAGGGGCTGGGATTTCGGCAAGTGAGGGTCCGACACCATGGGGAGATCGCCCGAATCGAGGTCGAACCGGAGGAAATCCTGCGTCTCGCCTCGCCTGAAATCCGGCGGCTGGTTGCGGCAAAATTCAAGGAACTGGCCTATCTTTATATAACACTGGATCTGAACGGCTACCGGATGGGCAGCATGAACGCCGTTCTCGACGGGGAGAAGAAGGTATAAATGGACGCTTTGCGGCTCAAACAAATCCTCGAAGAGGTAAAATCAGGAGATCTGCCGGTCGATGAGGCGCTCAGCAGCCTCCGCACCCTTCCCTACGACGACATCGGGTGCGCAAAGCTCGATCTGCACCGTGGAATCCGCACCGGCTTTCCCGAGGTGGTTTTCTGCCAGGGGAAAACCGACGAGCAGGCCGTGGATATTGTAAAACGGCTCGCCGGGCACCACACCAAGGTGCTCGCAACCCGCGTGGCGCCGGAAGTCGCCGGGAAAATCGCGGCGGCGGTCGACGGTTGCACCTATCACAGCCTCGCCCGGATACTGGTAGTCGACAAACCCGGGGAGAAACCAGACCATGCCGCCACAGACGGCAGGTATGTGATGGTCCTCTGCGCGGGGACGGCGGACATTTCGGTGGCGGAAGAGGCGGCGATCACGGCGGAGTCGATGGGCAGCCGGGTCGAGCGCTCCTACGACGTCGGGGTCGCCGGCCTGCACCGGCTCCTCGACCAGAGGGACCGAATCATGCAGGCGAACGTGCTGGTCGTCGTGGCCGGAATGGAGGGCGCACTTCCGAGCGTCGTCGGAGGGATGGTCTCCTGTCCGGTGATCGCCGTGCCGACCAGCGTCGGCTACGGTGCAAGCTTCGGGGGACTTGCCGCGCTCTTGGCGATGCTCAACTCCTGTGCCGCGGGTGTCGCCGTGATGAACATCGACAACGGTTTCGGGGCCGGATACTTCGCGCACCTGGTGAATAGATGACGGCTTCGAAAAAAGTCCATATGCTGCGTTGCGCTTCCTCCTTCGTCATTGCGACGTACGAAAAGTACGCCTCATTCCTCAGGAGTCGCGCGCCTTGCCTCTGGCGCTTTTTACGAAGCCTCCCCGAACCGGATAGTTTTATGGATTTTTTGGGGGAGTATCACCGATGAAGATCGCGTATTTCGACTGCTTCGCGGGAATCAGCGGCGACATGACGCTCGGGGCGCTAATCGGCGCCGGGGCGGACCCGGTGCGGTTCCGGGATGGGCTCGCCGGTCTGGGCGTCGGCGGGTACAGAATTGAGGTCGGCAGGAAGATCAAGGGGCCTATCGAGGCGACGGACGTCCGTGTGGTCCTCGATGAACCTCACCCCCCCCATCACCGGCGGCTGAAGGAGATCCTGGAGACGATCCGCAGCGCGAACCTCTCCGACCGTGTAAAGCAGACGGCCGGGCGCATCTTCAACAGACTCGCGGAGGCCGAAGGCCGGGTGCACGGCCGCTCTCCGGAAGAGGTCCACTTCCACGAGGTGGGCGCAGTGGATGCCATCGTCGATATCGTCGGCACGGCTATCTGTCTCGAGCTGATCGGCTGGCCGAAGGTCGTCGCCGGCCCGATGCCCACGTTTCACGGTTACTTAACGAGCGCCCACGGCACATTCCCGCTGCCCGCGCCGGCCACCGCCGAGATCCTGCGGGGCGTGCCCTGGCGGAAGCTGGACATCGACGGGGAGCTGGTCACGCCGACCGGCGCGGCGATCATTGTGGAGATCGCCTCCGGTTTTGGAGAGATGCCCGCGATGACCGTAGAGAAGATCGGCTACGGCGCCGGCAAGAACGATTTCGGCATCCCGAACGTGCTCCGGGTCATGGTCGGCGAGGAGTCCGTCTCGGTCCCGACTGCCAGAAGCGTCACCGTGATCGAGACGAACATCGACGACCTCAATCCGCAGTTCTACGAGACCGCGATGGAGCGGCTTTTCGCCGCGGGTGCGCTCGATGTCTTCCTGTCACCGATCCAGATGAAGAAGAACCGGCCCGGAACGCTACTGTCCGTGATCTGTGATCCGGCCGGGGCCGAGTCGATCGCCGCCGTCGTCCTGGCCGAGACCTCGACGCTGGGCGTCCGGATGTCACGGTGGGAGCGCGTCTGCCTGGATCGCCGCTGGGAGGAAGTCGTCACCCGGTTCGGGACGATCCGGATCAAGATCGGAGAGAGGAACGGGAACACGATCACGGCCTCCCCCGAGTACGAGGACTGCAAGCGGGCCGCGGCCGCACACGGCGTGGCAATCCGGCAGGTCTACGAAAGCGCCATGGTTCTGTACAGGACGGGAAGGAGTATATCATCATGACCCACAACTTCAACTGCATCGCCACCGGCATCGGCAGCATGCCGGGCGCCGATCCGGACAAGGCCGTAGAACAATCGCTCCGGTATCTGCCCGAAGCGCCGATCTGGCCGCAACTGCCCCAGAGGAACTTCCGCGAGCATATGGATGTGCAATACAGCGAATCATTACCCGGACTCCGGATCGATGAAGTTGGCGGAAAGGTTTCATTCAACACGACCGGTGACCTCACGCCGGCCCTCGAGAAATTTTTCGAACGGTATCTGGAAAAGGATTACGGATTCTTCCGGATCACCGAGAGATACGCCCCCGGGTTTTATGCGCTGATCCGCGCGCTGAAAAAAGGGTCTTTATCGAATGCACGGTACATCAAGGGTCACATCACCGGTCCGCTGACCACCGGCACATCGTTCAAAGACGAAACCGGCAGGGACATCATCCACAACGAACTCTTCTTCGACGCCGTGGTCAAGGGGCTCGCGATGAAGGCGGCGTGGCAGATCGAGGAACTTAAACCCTTCGGCAAACCCGTCATCATTTTCATCGATGAGCCGGCGATGGAATCTCTCGGATCTGCCTTCTCCGCCGTCTCGCCGGACCTCGTCTCGGAGAAGCTGAACGAGCTCGTCGATACCATCCATGAGCTGGGAGGCGTTGCCGGCATCCATTGCTGCGGCAACGCCGACTGGTCCATGATATTGAATACCAGGGTCGATATCGTGAACTTCGACGCCTTCGGGTATATGGAAAAGGTGATGCTCTACCCTGTTGATATCAAAAAGTTCTTTGATCGCGGGGGCGCTCTCGCCTGGGGTGTCGTCCCGACAGGCGCCTTCACCGGGAACGAAACCGCCAATCTGCTCGTCTCCATACTCGAAACGGGCATCCGGCGCCTCGAACAGGCGGACATCGATCAACAGACAATCCTGCGACAGAGCCTCATCACCCCTTCCTGCGGCATGGGCAGCCTGACCCCGGACCAGGCCGAAGCGATCCTGAAACTGCTGAGAGACGTATCGGACCGAATGCAGAAAAAAGTTGTGTAACCGAATAACCATCAACTTAAGGAAGACCGGAATTCCGGAATCGGAATATCGTGTTCCATGACCATCACCGCAACGAGGGCGCTCTTCTGTCCGCCGGACAGATGGTGCGGTGGTTTGTCCGGAAGATCGAGACTGTTGACCGGTCCCGACACATGTAAACGGATCCCTGCAATTTAGAGGAGGTATTGCTATGAAAAGAACATCGCACACAAAGTTGGGGTTATTCATAATCCTGATCCTGGTTTTCTTTGCTGCATGGACCAATGGAGAGGGGATTAAAGAAGAAGTAAACGCGGCTACAGTAGAACTTAAGCCCGTTATGAAGGAGTTCAAAGTCTTAATAGACAGTGACCCAACAGTACGAATGTACTTCACGCAAATGATTGATCAAGTCCCCGGATACTATAGAAATAACCCTAATCCTAACCTCTATATAAACAGCATTGATCAAATGCTGTATTTGATCAATGCTGCTATCGATAAAGCACCGGTATATGACGAAACCGATTTGGTGGGTTTCCCCATTAACGATATATTGAACTGGACAATGGGCGTCCCTGCCGGATTTACTGCCTTTCGCAATGAAAAAGTAAATTCAATATTTAAAAAGATTTTGGATGAGTATGGTTCCTATCTGGATAGCCCGGCATCACTGTCTGTATTAAACGACGGCCCTACCGGCTGGAAATCCAAAGCTGCAATGCAAAAGCTGAACATGGACCAATATCAATACGATCCCAACGATGAACACTGGGGGTTCAAATCGTGGAATGATTTCTTCACAAGAAAATTCAAGCCGGGTGTGCGTCCCATTGCAGAGCCCAGCAACAATAAAGCAATCGTCAGTGCCTGCGATTCAAATGTCTACAATATTCAATACAACGTAAAAAAGCTTGACTGGTTCTGGGTAAAATCTCAGCCCTATTCCCTGAACGATATGTTGAACAACGACGAATCCGTCGCAGATCGGTTTGTTGGCGGCGATGTATACCAGGCCTTTCTGTCTGCAACCAAGTATCACCGTTGGCATAGTCCTGTCACAGGCACAATCAAGAAAGCATATATTAAACAAGGCACTTATTATGCCGGAACAGAATCCCAGGGAATGGATCCTGGCAGTCCGAATTTTTCGCAGGGATATATTGCCCATGTAGCAACACGGGCAATCATATACATTGAGGCTGATGATCCTCAAATCGGATTAATGGTTGTCATGCCGATTGGTATGGCGGAGGTATCCTCGTGTGTGATACCTGATAAAATCAAACCCGGGTACAGAATCAGAAAAGGCGAAGAATTAAGATATTTTCAGTACGGAGGATCTACATATTGCCTCATTTTCAGACCTGGTGTTATCAAGAGATTCGAAGTCAAGGAAGGCGATGATGTGAAAATGGGCCAGGCCATTGCTATCGCAAATTAATTTGTACTTCTTTCTATCAGGGTATTGAAAAACTCTCTGAATAATGCGCCGACCATTTTCATGCCAAATTCTTTCCCGGATTCACCGTCCGGGAACCCTCCGGGATTACGAGCGCCGTTGGAACGACAACGGAAGCTCCAGGCTGTTTTCTTCAAGGAACGCCTTGTCCGAGAGAATCTCCGCCGACGGACCGTCCGCAACCACCGCGCCGCCTCCGATCACGATGCAGCGCTGACAGACATCGAGGATCAGGTCGAGGTCGTGGGAGGCGATGATCTTGGAGTGCTTGAAGGTCTTTAGCAACGTAATCAGCGATCGCCTCGACCTCGGGTCCAGGTTCGAGGCGGGCTCGTCCATCGCGAGGATATCGGGTTCCATCGCCATCACCGAAGCGATGGCAACGGCGCTCTTCTGTCCGCAGGAGAGGTGGTGCGGCGGTTTGTCCTGAAGAGCAAGGCTGTTGACCATGCCGAGCGCTTTGCGGACCCGCTCCCGCACGGACGCCTCATCCATTCCAAGGTTGAGCGGACCGAAGGCGACATCGTCAAAAACGGTCGGCATGAAGAGCTGGTCATCGGGGTTCTGAAAAACGATTCCAACCTTCTTCCGGATCTCCCGCCTCGTTTTTTTTGTAAGGATAAGATCGCCGATCGTTATCGTTCCGGACGTCGGCATCAGGTATCCGTTCATATGCTGGAGAAGCGTGGATTTTCCCGCCCCGTTGGCGCCGACGACGCCGACGGATTCACCGTGGGTAATTCGGAAATTGACCCCCTTGAGCGCTTCCGTCCCGTCGGGATAGCGGAAGGATACCTCTTTGAATTCGACAATATGATGACTCATTTAAAACAGCTCCTGTGCAACCCTACCGATCCCTTCGGTGACGGGGAAAAAGCGGAAAATCAAAAGATATGCAATCATCGCCGAGAGGAACACCAAATCGGGCAGCACGATACGGGACCGTTTGAGAGTCGGGATATCTCCCTGAAATCCCCGGGAGAGCATGGCGTAGTAGATTCTCTCCGCACGATCCACGGTTCTGAGAAAAAGAATCCCGATCAGCCGCACGAATACCTTCATACCGGCGCCGCGCGACCCGAATGACCGCATCTCCCGGGCGCGGATGATCCGCATAGTCTCCTCCATGAGCACAAAGAGATAGCGGTACAGAAAGAGGATTTGCGAAACAAAGAGGGCCGGGAAGCCAAGCCGCCTGAGCGCATGACAGACGCCGGAAAACGACGTTGTCGCGATGAGCAGCAGCGCCGCGCTGACGGTGAGTGCAAACTTCAGCAGAATGGAAAGAAAAGAGATCCATCCCGCGGACAGGGAGACGCCGAAGATGACCGCCGCCGTTCGCGTATCCAATATCGGGTTAAAGATGCCGATGAAAACCGCGAACGGTGATACGACAATGATCTTCCTTATGATGAACCGGACCGGAATTTCGCCGACGGTCAGCAGCAGGACGGGGTACAGAAAAAAAGGGGCCAGCGCAACAATCTCGTACTTGGGAAAGGAGATGACGGTGAGCAGAAACAGCATCGTGGCGACCACCTTGGCCCGCGGGTCAAGACGGTGCACGCAGGTCTCCCGGTAGGAGAGCCGGTCCAGCCGGCCGATATCGAAATATTTCTCGTCAAAGGTCATCGGTGCGCTCCCCATTCTCCAATGGCGTCAAGCCGTGGCAGCTTCGACAAAAAACCCCGGGAACGAGTCGCACTAGTTCCGGGGCGTGAGGCGTATTTTTGCGAACGCTTCACGTATCTCTTCTCCGGAAAGATCTTATCCCAATGCCGATCAGCATGACCATTCCGAGGACGATGGCCGCGCCGATGATGCCGGCCGTGGAGGTTCCCTTGTCGATCGCGGGCCAGGCAGGGGCGGTTTCTTCCTTTTCCGCTTCGTTTCGTGCAGGCTTAAAGGCGTAATCGGGAAGAAACGCCGTCTTTTCCTGGATGGTTTTCAGCACCGGCGCCATGCCGTGCTGCTGTTCCGGCAGTTCGCCCTTGCCGGTGATTTTCTCGATGGACCATTCCAGACCATCCGGATGCGTCGAAGCGAACCAGGAGAGAGCCCCGCCGGTGATGACAGCCAGCACCGCGAATGTCACCATGACCTTCTTCAGCGAAATCTCCGCACCAAGGGGACGTGACATGGCGATGCCATCGAGGATCTCGGGTCTGACGCTTTGCACATAGTTGATCACCCCCGCCGTGATAAACGCCTCGACGACACCGATAGCCAAATGGATTGGCTGCATCAGAAGGAGAAAGGGTCCGAAAGGCAGTTCGCTTTTGCCCGACAGAAGCGTCTCCATTACGACGGAAAAAGCGCCGAGTTGCAGGGCCAAAACAACACTTATAATGGACGCAAGGAGGATGCGGCTCGGATTTTTACTCTCTCCAATCAATGGTTTATAGATGAATGGATAGACGAGATAGCAGGGATAGAAACCCAGGTTCCAGATATTGCAGCCGAGCGCAAGCAACCCGCCGTCGGCAAAGAAGAGCGCCTGGACCGTCAGGACCGAGGCCGTGACGATAAAAGCCGCATGGGGACCCAGGAGGATGGCAAGAATCATCCCGCCTCCCAGGTGTCCGCTCGATCCCGTTCCAGGGATTGTGAAATTGATCATCTGCGCCGCAAAGATGAAAGCGCCGAGTTGCAGGGCCAGAATGACGCTTATAACGGACGCAAAAAGGATGCGACCGGGATTTTTGCTTCCTCCAATCAGTGGTCTGTAGATGAATGGATAGACGAGGTAGCAGGGAT
>JAHIMW010000142.1 GCA_018896355.1 Pseudomonadota bacterium | reverse complement strand
GAGGGCGTCGATCTGCTCGGTGACCCGCATGGTTCCCAACTCTGCGGCCATCGCGGAGCCCGCCCGGGCGGTGACCATAAGCGACGTGAGAACCGGCCCCAGTTCCCTCGTCATCCCGAGGGCAACCGTGCCGCCGACGAGGCTCTCCGCGCTGAACATCCGGAAACCGTGATACCCCTGGAGGGCCATGACCATCCCGGTGAAGGTTCCTGTGAGGACGACGACGAAGATCGACTTGACCCCCACGAACTCCATCTGCTTGAAGATGTTGCGCAGCTTGAAAGGGGGCCTGAACATCCAGGCGAGGACCGAGACGAACAGGAGGATGATTTTTCCCATCTCCTCGACAGCGGCCAGAACGGCCCTGCCGAGACGATCCAAGGCGCCGGAGAAACGATTCATTTAAAGGGGTCCTCTTTTGCCGCGGTGAACCTCCAGTGCGGATTGGATGATTCGGTCGATCAGCCCCGCCTGGGTGATCCCGAAGGCCGCCGCCTGATGGAACAGGACGGTGGAGGGCGTCATGCCGGGGAGCGTATTCGGTTCCAGGACCGCCACCCGTCCATCGGCCCGGACAAACATGTCGATCCGGGTATATCCTTTCAGATTCAGGACCTGGAAGGCCGCAACGGCCGTTTCCCGGATCTTTTCGATCTGTACCGCAGGCAGCCGGGCCGGGGTCTTGTTCTCCCCCTGGCCATAGAGGAATTTATCCTCCAGAGAGAGGACGTCGTCCGTGGGGATGGTCTCTGAAGGGATCAGGGCTTCCGGCGTATCGACGCCGAGAACGCCGCAGGTCACCTCCATTCCGTCTAAGAACTCCTCGACGAGAACCACGTTGTCCCACAAAAAGGCGTTTGCCACGGCTTCCGGGATGCCCTCCGCCGCAACAACCTTTTTTACGGCGGTGCTGCATCCCTCCCGGCAGGGCTTGACGACGCACGGAAAGCCGATCTCCCGGACGATCTCCCCGATGACCGCCGGCTTCTTGGCTTCCCATAGCCGCAGGGGGATCGGGATCGTCCGCGGAACATCGATCCCGCTGATCTCCAGGATCCGGCGGCAGACATACTTGTCCATCCCGATTGCGGAGGCGAGGACGCCGGAGCCCGTGTAGGGGATTCCAAGGAGTTCGAGGAGACCCTGCATGCAGCCGTCCTCCCCGTACTTGCCGTGCAGGCCGAGGCAGACGACGTCCACCCGGGTCTTCAGGGACTCATAGGGGATCGGCTTGGCCTCCTGCGGGAGATCCTCTTCGATGTCGCGCGTACTATTCCGCATCAGGAGCTTTACGGGGATTTCCCAGAAGGCCGCCCGGCTGTCCATGAAGATCGGAACGGGATCATATTCGCGGCGGTCGATCTTACTGAAGATGTTCCGCCCGCTCTCCAGGGAGACCTCTTTTTCGGAGGAGAGGCCTCCCATGATGATCCCGACCCTTAATTTTTGGGTTTTGTCTTCTCCGCTTTCGCCCATCTCACCAGCTCACCGTCAAGGCCACATAGGGCCCCGCAAAGTCCGCGTTCAGAAAAAGGTCATTCCGGTCGAGATGTACCTTGATCACCTTGTAGCCGGCATGGATGTCGAGGAGGGGAAAAGGGGTCAAGGAGAGGTCAACCAATGCCTCGTAGAGGTAATTTCCGGAATAGCTGATACCGGTTACCTTTGCCCGCGCCTCAAGGAGGTTCAGAAGAAGACCGATATGGGCGCCGACGCCCACCATCGGGATCGGAAGCTGGACAGACTGTTTGGCCTCCTGTCCCAGCGCGGGGGCGGCGATCTTCGCCTCGCCGTCGATGTACTTGAGCTGGCCGATCGCATCCAGCGAGAAGCCGGCCAGAATGTTTTCCATGTTGAGCGCGGTAAACCGGTACTCCAGATCGAGCATCCGCAATTTCAGATCCGAATCAACATTGGTCAGCGCCGGAAAGGTCTGGCCGGCGAAATCGATCTTGGTTGCAAGCGTTGTTGATCCCGAATATGCGATCGGCGTATAGGTGAGACTCAGGTGGCTTCTCCCCAG